>DATEPK010000218.1:0-3741 GCA_035273245.1 Thermoleophilaceae bacterium | reverse complement strand
GACGTGGCGTGTGCGCTCGGCGTTGCGCAAATCGAGCGCCTCGAGGAGCTGCTGTCGGGGCGCGAGCGGGTGGCGGCTCTCTACGGCGAGGCGCTCGCGGACATCGACGGCGTCGAGCTGCCATATCCGGACACGGGCGGCGACCGCCGCAGCTGGTTCGTCTACGTGGTCAAGCTGCCGGCCGACGTCGACCGCGACGGCGCAATCGAAGCGCTGCGCGCGCGTGGCGTGGATTCGAAGCCGTACCTGCCCGCCATCCACCTGATGAGCTTCTACCGCGAGCGCTTCGGCCACCGCGAGGGCGAGTTCCCCGTCTGCGAGGACGTGGCGCGCCGATCGCTCGCGCTGCCGTTCTTCCCGCAGCTCACGGAGGGCCAGGTGAGCGAGGTGGTGGAGGCCCTCGGTCAGGTCCTTGCCGAGTCGCGCCTCAGCAGTACCCGCTGACCGATCTACGCGAGCCCCATCGACTCGAGCGTGCGCCGCACGCCGTCGTCCAGCGCGGTTGGTTCCCAGCCGAGCTCGTCCTGAGCCTTCGACGAGTCCGGCGCGGCGTCCCAGAGCATGAAGTGAAGCTGCCCGGTGGGAAGCAGGGGAGGACGCTGGATCGCGCGGGAGAGGAACTCACCGGCGACCGCCAGCCCGCGCGCCACGCCCGGTGGGATGCTGAGCGGCACACGGCCGCGCCCGGCCACGCGTACCACCGTGTCCGCCAGTTCGCGCATCGTCACGTGCCTGTCGCAGAGGATGTAGCGCTCGCCCGGCCGCCCGCGCTCCGCAGCCAGCAGGTGGCCCGCCGCCACGCCGTCCGCAAAGCACACGCCCATCCCGCCCGGCGGCACCCCGGGTAGGCGGCCGCGCACGAGCGGGCGGAAGAAGTCCTCCTCGAGCGACGCGCTGCCTGACGGACCGGGCCCGTACACGCCGGCGGGGTTCACCATCACCACATCCATGCCGCCCACGGCGCCGAGCACGAGCCGCTCAGCCTCCTGCTTCGAGCGCTCGTAGGCCGTGCCCTTCGGATACGTGGCGAGCTGAGACTCGTCGAAGCGTGCCCCCCGCTCGGCGTGGAACACGTCGATGGTGCTCGTGTGGACGAGGCGCCGCACACCCGCCGCGCGGGCGGCCCGCGCCACGTTCTCGCTCCCGGCGGCGTTCACCTCGTGGAAGGTGCGCTCGTCAGGAAGCCATTGCTCGGGAAGGCCCATCGCGTTGAACACGAGCTCGCAGCCGCGCACCGCTTCCACGAGCGACTCGCTGTCGCGCACGTCCCCGCGCACCGGCTCGGCGCCGGCGGGGATCGCCGCGCCGGCATTTCGAACAAGCGCTCGAACCTCGTCGCCGCGCTCCACCAGCGCACGCGCCACTGCGTGGCCCACCTTGCCGGTGGCTCCGGTCACGAGCACCCTCACGGTCCGGCATCCTAGGATGGCTCCCTCATGTCGCGCTTCTCAGAGCCGCAGGACGCGCTGTTCCGGGCGCTCAACACCTCGATCGGGTTCGACTACCGCCTGGCCCCGTTTGACATCGAGCAGTCGCTCGCGCACGCCCGCATGCTCGCCCGCCAGGAGATCATTTCGGCCGAGGACCTGGCCGAGCTGGAGCGCGGACTCGCCGAGGTGCGCCAGGAGATCGAGGAGAACCGCTTCCAGGTCCATCCCGAGGACGAGGACATCCACATGGCGATCGAGCGCCGGCTCACGGAGATCGTGGGCCCGGTGGGCGGCAAGCTCCACACCGCGCGCTCGCGCAACGACCAGGTGGCCACGGACGTGGCCATGTTCGTGCGCGCTCATGCCGACCGCGACCGCCGGGCGCTTCTCGACCTGCTCGACGCGATCGTGGACCTCGCCGAGCGCCATCTCGACTGGCCGCTGCCCGGCTACACCCACTTGCAGCGCGCCCAGCCCGTGTACCTCTCACACCACCTGCTCGCCTGGTTCTGGAAGCTCCAGCGTGACGCCCGGCGCTTCGGCTTCGTCGTCGACATGACGTCAGAGCTGCCGCTCGGGGCCGGCGCGCTTGCGGGCGTGAACTTCCACACCGACCGCCGCTTCGTCGCCGAGCAGCTCGGGTTCCCGCAGGTCGCGCAGAACTCGCTCGACGCCGTGTCCAACCGCGACTTCGTGCTCGACTATCTCGCGGCGGCCGCCGTGTGCTCCACGCACCTCTCCCAGCTCGGCGCCGAGATCGTGCTCTGGTCGAGCGAGGAGTTCGGCTTCTGCGAGGTGTCCGACTCGTTCGCCTCCGGGTCGAGCATCATGCCCCAGAAGAAGAACCCGGACGCCGCGGAGCTCCTGCGCGCGAAGGCGCCGCGGGTTGCCGCGCATTTGAGCGGTCTCCACGGCGTGCTCCACGGCCTGCCGCTCACATACAACAAGGACCTGCAGGAGGACAAGGAGCGCCTGTTCGACGCCGTCGACACGCTCGAGATCACGATCGCGGCTGCCGCGGGGATGCTCGCCGGCATCTCGTTCAACCGCGAGCGGATGGCCGCCGCGGCCGCGGACGAGTTCCCGGCGGCCACCGACATCGCGGACCTGCTCGTGAAGCGCGGGATGCCGTTCCGCCAGGCGCACGGCGTGGTGGCAGGTCTCGTCCGCACCGCCGTGGAGTCGGACCGCAAGCTGTCCGAGCTGGGCGAGGACGAGGTGCGCGAGCACGCTCCCGAGCTGGTGCCCGGCTACCACGAGCTGCTGGCGGAGGGCGCCTGGCTCGAGTCGAAGGTGTCGGAGGGCGGGACCTCGCTCCCGCGCGTGCGCGAGCAGCTCGAGCGGGCGCGCGATGTTCTGCGCGAGGACGCTCAGGCTTGACCGAGGGCTTCTACCGCCGCTCGGTGCATCAGGTGGCGCGCGAGCTCGTGGGCTGCACCGTGCGCCACGGCCCCACGGCGGGACGGATCGTGGAGGTGGAGAGCTACCACGAGGAGGAGCCCGCCTGCCACGCTTTCGTAGGCCTCACCGCCCGCACTCGCGTGCTGTTCGGGCCGCCGGGTCGCGCCTACGTCTACCGCTCGTACGGCATCCACGCGCTTCTCAACGCCGTGGCCGAGGAGGAGGGCGTGGGAGCGGCGGTGCTCATTCGCGCTCTCGAGCCCGTTGACGGCATCGACATCATGCGCGAGCGCCGCCGCATGAACGACGTGAACCAGCTCTGCAATGGGCCCGGCAAGCTCACCCAGGCGCTCGGCATCGGCCTCGACCTCAACGACACCTCGCTCCTGGGCGACGGCCCGATCGAGATCCTCCCGCCGCAGAACGGCGACCGCCCGCCGGAGCTCGCGGTCGGAGAGCGCATCGGGATCACGAAGGCGGTGGAGCTGCAGTGGCGGTTTTGCGATCCGCGGAGTCGGAGCGTGTCAAGGCCATGGCCTGCGGCCATGAGGTCGGAGGTCGGAGGTCGGAGGTCGGAGGGCCGCTAGCCGGTCGGCGTGGCGCCGCCGGTGCCGCCGCCTGTGCCGGGCGTCGGCTGTGGCGTCGGTGTCGGCGTGGGCGTGGGGGTCTGCTGTTGCGGCGTCTGCTGCTTAGGCGTCTGGGTCTTCGTCTGTGGTTGCTGCTGGACGGGCGCCTGCGGTGTGGTGGTTGCGCCGCCGCCGGTGCCTCCGGTGGGCGCTGTGGTGGATGGCGTGACCGGGGCGGATGGGGTGGTCGTGCCCGTGGGCGTGAGCGGGTTCTTCTTCGGGTTGCGCGCGTTGAGGATGTTCAGGGCGGCGACCATGAAGTCGTGGAAGATGCCGGCCGGGTA
>DATEPK010000217.1:0-7818 GCA_035273245.1 Thermoleophilaceae bacterium | reverse complement strand
GGCATACGCCTCGCGCTGCCTTCGCTGGTCGTTCTCCCAGGCGTAACGGGAGTTGTGGAACGTGAAGCTCTGGAGCTCGACCGTGAGGTTGTGCTGCGGCCAGCGGCAATCGACGCGCCGGCCGCCGGCGGGTTTGTTGGTTACCGGCAGCGGCAGGCCCGCCTCTTTGAGCCGCTGCTGGAACTTCCGCTCGAGCTTGCTGAGAAGCACCTTGGCATCGCCGCGCATGACGGCGCGGAGCTTGGCGGCGCCTTTCGGTCGCTTGGCGAGCAGCGGCTCGACCATCGCCGGCGTGACGTCGTGGAGAACGCCGGCCTCATGGCAGGCCCGCGCAAGCTGCTCTAGATCCAGCCTCGCAGCCAGATCTACAAGCGTGCGCGGCACGCTGGTGACGGGAATGCCGTTCCAGCGGAAGCCATAGTCCCGGCAAATCGCAGCGGATTGACGCGTCTTCAGGCTCCGGACTCTCCGCTCGGTAGGCGTGGTGACCTCGGGCGGCGGCGCCTTTCCTTTGACCAGCCTCAGCAGATGCCCGCCGGCGAGTCCGCTGAGCAACGTTCCATCGCCTCCGGCCTTTACAGCAGCCATGTAAGAGGCTTCCACGCTCGCGGCACGATGCCCGACGCGGTAAACCCCTCGGTACACGGGCAGCAGCAAGCCGATCGCCAGCCGCTGCTCGATCTGCGCCTTCGTGATATCCGCGCGGATGAGCTCCTCGCGGGTCACGATCCCTTTGGCTCTGCTGGCGAGCGCCTCTATTCGCTGCTCAACTGTCCGGAGTTTTGCCGCCACTGCGAGCAAAAGTCCGGACGGCTCAAAAACTCGCCCCCCTCAGGGGCGGAAACGGAGGGGGAGGGATTCGAACCCTCGAGCGACGAAACCGCCGCTAACGGTTTTCGAGACCGCCCCGTTCAACCACTCCGGCACCCCTCCGAGGCGCCACGAAGCCTAGCGCCGAGTGGCGAAGAACTCGCGCAAAAGCGCCGCGCATTCGTCGGCCAGCAGGCCGCCCGCCACCTGCGGACGGTGGTTCAGCCGCGGCTCGGCCAGCACGTTGAGAACGCTCCCCGCCGCCCCGGCCTTCGGGTCCACCGCCCCGTACACCACGCGCGGCACGCGCGCGAGCACCAGCGCCCCCGCGCACATCGCGCACGGCTCGAGCGTCACATAGACCACGGCGTCCGACAGCCGCCAGCCGCCGATCGCCGACGAGGCCTCGCGCAGAGCCAGGATCTCGGCGTGAGCCGTGGGGTCGCCGCGGAGCTCGCGCTCGTTCGGCGCGGCGCCGATCACCTCCTGATCGCGTGCGATCACGCAACCCACCGGCACGTCGTCGTGCTCCAGGGCCCGCTCGGCCTCCCGCAGGGCCAGGCGCATGAAGTACTCGTCGCGGGGGAAGAAGATCGATGTCACTGAGGGCGCACGTGGGGCGAGCTACAACAACTTCTGCTGCCCGCGGTTGTTCTTGCCGAATACTCTCTCTGGAGCCCACCCTAGTCTGATGCGCCGTCCGTTCTACGCCCTGGCCGCTCTCACAGCAGCGGCCTTTCTAATCCTCGCCTCCTCGGCGCTGGCGGCTGACTACGTCCCGGGCCGCGTGATCGTGAAGTACCGGCACGGCGCTCCGAAGGTTGTCCGGGCCACCGTCCAGCGCCGCACCCACACCGCCTTCGCGGCACACGTTCCGGGCGGCTCGCACATGCTCCGCCTGACTGGCGACCAGTCGGTTCCCGCCACGATCTCGGCACTGAAGAGGAACAAGGACGTGGAGTACGCGGTGCCGGACTACGTCGCGCACGCGTCTTTCATCCCCAACGACCCGGGCCTCGCCGGCACGGTCAGCGGCTGGCAGTCCACCCAGTGGGACATGACCGGCCCGTTCAGCATGAACGCTCCGCTGGCATGGGACGAGGCGATCGCGGCGGGCGCCCCGGGCGGCAGCGGCGTGATCGTCGCGGTGCTCGACACCGGTGTGGCGTACGAGAACTACAAGCGCTTTCGGAAGGCGCCCGACCTGCACGGCGGCCGCTTCGTGCGTGCCTATGACTTCGTGGACAACGACCGTCACGCGAACGACGAGAACGGGCACGGCACCCACGTGACGATGACGATCGCCGAGGCCACCAACAACGGCATCGGGCTCACCGGTCTCGCCTACGGGGTGAAGATCATGCCGCTGCGCGTGCTCGACTCGGAGGGCGCCGGCGACGCTATCGCCATCTCGCGGGCCATTCGCTACGCCGCTCGCCGCGGCGCGAAGGTGATCAACATGAGCCTCGAGTTCGACACCAGCGTGACCGCGTCCGAGATCCCGGAGATCGTGTCCGCGGTGCGCTACGCGCACCACAAGAACGTGGTGATGGTGGCGGCCTCCGGCAACGAGGCGGACAACTCGGTGGCCTACCCCGCGCGCACCACGCACGTGATCTCGGTCGGCGCCATCACGAAGGACGGCTGCCAGGCCGACTACTCGAACGGCGGGTCCAACCTCAAGCTCGTGGCGCCCGGCGGCGGCTCTGACGCTCCGAACAACGACAACCCGAACGATCAGGCCAACTGCCATCCCGGGATCGACGAGCCGCCGATCTTCCAGCAGACCTTCTCCCACGACGGCAGCGTTCGCAGCTTCGCGCTGCGCGGCTCCGAGTACGAGGGCACGTCAATGGCGAGCCCACACGTCGCCGCCGCGGCCGCCCTGCTGATCGCGAGCAAGCGGCTCGGTTCGCACCCGTCCGCCAACGCTGTCGAGCAGCGGCTCGAGCACACGGCGCTCGACCTCGGCCCGGTGGGCTACGACACGCGCTACGGCTTCGGCGAAGTTCAGCCGGCCGCGGCCCTTGGCCCGCAGCCCTAGTTCCGGCGATACTGCGCAGCCGTGCTTCCGTATGACGAGGCCGGCACCGGGCCCGCGCTGATTCTGCTCCATGCAGGAGTAGCGGACCGCCGCATGTGGGCGCAGCACCTCGAGCCACTCGCCGCGGCGGGATATCGGGTGGTGGCGCTCGACCTTCCGGGCTTCGGCGACGCCCATGTGACAGCCGGCGAGCAGGCCCCGTGGGTCGACGTGCTCGGCGCGCTCGACGAACTCGGGATCGACCGCGCCGTGCTCGTCGGGAATTCGTTCGGCGGCGCGGTCGCGCAGCGGGCCGCGCTGGTTGCGCCTGAGCGCGCGTCGGCACTCGCGCTCATCTCGGCACCCGCGCCCGACCTCGAGCCGTCAGAGGAGCTCGAGGCCATATGGGCTGCTGAAGAAGAAGCGATCGAGCGTGGAGATCTGGAGGCAGCGGCGCGGGCGGTGGTGGATGGCTGGACACTCCCCGGCGCGCCGGACGAACTGCGCGAGCAGATCGCGGCGATGCAGATGCGTGCGTACGAGCTACAGGAGGACGTCGACGTGAGCGAGGCACCCGATCCGCTCGAGGAGAACCCAGAGCGGCTCTCGGAACTTCGAATGCCCACGCTCGTGGCAGCCGGCGAGCACGACAAGCGCGACTTCATCGCCGGGGCAGAATCGATGGCGAGCGCGATACCGAACGCCCGCCACCACCTCATCGCGGGCGCGGGCCACCTGGCGCCTCTGGAGACGCCGGACGCCTTCCGCGAGCTGCTGCTCGACTTCCTCGCTAAGTCGTCCGGATGATGAGGACGCTGCACGGCGCGTGATGCGACACCTTGTTCGGCACCGAGCCGAGCAGGAACCGCTTCGCACCGGTCATCCCCTTGTTGCCGACCACGATGAGGTCGGCGCCCTGCTCCTCCGCGACGTCGAGGATCGCGTCCGCGGGATCGCCCTCGCGCGCGAAGGTCTCCACCTTCACCCCGGAGTCCTTGATCGTCTCCGCAGCCTGCTCGAGCGTGGCCTCCACGTCCTCGCGCGGGTTGATCGACCATTGAAGGTCATCGGGAGCGTCGCGCCGTTCCGCCCGCAGGCGTCCCTCGGGCACGGGCTCATACGCGCTCACGACATACAGCTGTGCCGAGACGCTGCCCGCCAGTTCCGTGGCTTGACGTACGGCCTCCTTTGCCGTTTCTGAGCCGTCCGTACCTACCACGATTGACCCGAACATTCCTCTCCTTCGCGTAGCTGGCGCGCAGCGCGCGCATCATATGCGGCGGGAGCGCCGAATTCATGCATCAATGGCTCAATCGCTGTACCATCGCCAGATGGGCGCGCGGACTCGCTGCCTTGGCGTAGATGACCACCCTGTCGTCCGCCAGGGTCTTGATCTCCTGTTCGGACAGCTCGATGACCTCGAGCTGGTCGGCACTGTCGAGACCGGCGAGGAGGCGCTCGACGCCGTCGCGCAGCTCAAGCCGCAGATCGTGCTGATCGACGTCCGCCTGCCGGGCATCGACGGCATCTCCGCGGTCAAGCGCATCCACGAGGCGTCGCCGAACGTCAGCTTCGTCGTGTTCTCGGCGTACGGCGACAAGCGCCTGCTGTCCGACGCCATCGCCGCCGGCGCGCGCGGCTACGTGATGAAGGGCTCACCGCCCGAGGACCTGTTGCGAGCGATTCGCACGGTGGCGGACGGCAAGCCGTTCGTGGACCCGTCGCTCTCGCCCGCGCTGCTCATGACGAGTGCCGGTAGCCGCGAGCAGCCGCTCAGCGAGCGCGAGCGTGAAATCCTGCAGCTGCTCGCCGAGGGCTACCACACGGAAGAGATCGCCCGCCGGATCGGGCTCAGCGTCGAGACCGTGAAGTCCGACACGAAGCGCGTGATCGCCAAGCTGCAGGCGGACACCCGCACGCACGCGGTGGCGATCGCGATCCGTCAGTCGCTCATCGATTGAACCAGCTCCCGCGCTTCTGGATCGCGATGCAGATCGTGATCATCGTCTGCGTGATCATCAGCGCAGTGATCGTGCTGATCAAGCTGTAGGCCACAGGTCTATGACCTATGACCTATGACCTATGACCTAATTGGTCTTGCGCTCGAGGTTCGCGACCTCTTCCGCCTTGGCGTCGGCCTTCTCCTGAGCGTTCGAAAGCTCGTCCTTCGCCTCGCCCTTGCGCTCCTCCTGCCTGCCCTCACGGCGCAGTGATGCGTCGTCCGTAAGGTCGCCGGCCGCCTTCTTCGCGCGCCCGGTGATCTTGTCGAGGATGCCCATTTGCACTAGCTCCCTTCGGTCGATCGGGACACCTCTTTCGTACCCCGGAGAGAATGCTCCAAACGGTTGCGGCAACGCGGGGTGTCGCGCTGCGCGTGTTGGGTATTACGAATCCTCGACCGGAATCCGAACCCTCCCGGGAGGCAGGTAAGAATGGCTGAACTCAACGAGCGCGATACAAAGCTCGTGCAGTACCTAAACGAGGCTTACGGCAAAGAGAAGCAGCTCGAGACCGCGCTCGAGGCGCACATCGCGATGACCACGCGCGCGCCGTACAAGAAGCGGCTCCAGGAGCATCTCAAGGAGACGAAGGCGCACGCGCGCGACGTCGAGCGCCGCATCAAGCAGCTCGGCGGCCAGGCCGGCGCCGATGGTGTTGCCGGTGCGGCCAACACGCTCCAGACCGCGGCGAACAAGGCGGCCGCTCTCGCGCAGGGGCCGCTGCACATGGCACGCGGCACCGGCGAGCAGGAGAAGCTGCTGAAGAACGCCAAGACCGAATTCCAGGACGAGGCTGAGGAGATCGCCACCTACACCGCGATTGAGACGCTCGCCACGGCGGTGGGCGACAAGGACACGGCACAGCTCGCCAAGCGCATCCGGCGTGAGGAGGAGCGGATGTCGAAGTTCCTCGAGCGCCTGATCCCGCAGCTGACGAAGGCCGTGGCTACGGCCGAGATCCCGGCGTCGCAGCGGTCGACCGGCCGCCGCAGCAGCACGCGCCGGCGGAGCTCATCGTCGTCGCGCTCGCGCACCAGCTCGAGCTCGTCGCGTTCGCGCAGCGGCTCGTCGTCATCGCGTTCGCGCAGCGGTTCGTCGCGCAGCTCCGGTTCGCGCAGCAGCGGCTCGTCGCGGAGCACCGGCGGCTCGTCCCGCAGCAGCAAGTCAACCCGCGGCAGTGGGTCGTCGCGGAGCACCGGCTCGTCGCGGAGCAGCGGTTCCTCGCGGAGCAGCGGTTCGTCGCGCAGCAGCGGCTCGTCCCGCAGCAGCGGCTCGTCGCGCAGCTCGCGCTCGACCCGCTCGAGTTCGAACGGCAGCAGCGCGAGCGCATCCCGCTCGAGCCGCTCCCGCGCAAAGAGCCGCTCCTAGGCGCGCTCAGAAGTGAGCAATGGCGATCCCGAGCCAGACGATCGCCAGCGATAGAAGGAACACGAGTCCTTCGAGAACATGAAGCTCGGGCTTGCGTGTGTGCCAGCCGATCAACAGGCCGACAAGCACGACAAGCCCGAGCTTCACCTGTAGGTCCCCATCGCCCCAGCGGTGATACTTGCTCGCCATCAGCGATCCCGTGATCACGAGCACGGCGATCGCGATCGCGCTGCCCACTCCGAAGCGCCGGGCCACGCTGCGGATCGCCTCGCGGTTGTCGCCACCGCGCAGCGTCGGCACCACCACGGCGGCAAGCATCAGCTGGCCGCCGACGAAGAATCCCATCGACAAGAGGTGCAGCCAGCGAACTAGGTGCCACCAGAACACGGCGGCGCATCGTAGCGGCGAGGCGTGAGGCCGGCCGGTCAGCCGTGCTGGATCGCCGAGGGCTCCTCGGGCGCGCCCGCGAGGCGCTCCTTCACCTCGTCGAGCGTCGGCCCGCGCGAGTAGAGCACTTCCTCGAAGTAGGTCCCGTAGATGTTCCCCACCGCATTGAGAACGTCCACGGTGCCCACAAGACCGGCACCGCGACGGGCCGCTTCCTGTGCGGCGCGAGCTCGCGCGAGCTCGACGACGTTGCCGCCGCCGCGGCGGAAGCGCTGAGTCGCGCGCCCGCCGTCGCTCGGCTGGAGCGGCTTCTCGCCCACCCCTAGCGCCTGCATCGCCGAGCCAACCTCGCCATGCATCCGGAGGATGCGCAGCCAGTGCTCGGCTTCGGACTCCGCCGAGTCCGCGAAGCGGATCGCGGTGCCCGCGAGTGCCAGGACGAGGGCGGCGTCTTCTGAGAGTGGAAGGTCAGGCACGGATCAACACCTGCTCTGTTGTTCCACCGCCGCGCCCGCCTCACACCGCGGCTGGACGTATGTACGAGCGGGCTACGGACCGGTCCAGCCGGCGAGATAGCACGGCTTCGGACCGCACACGTCCGTGATCTTCGACTGGCCGTCGGGCATCAGGAAGTCGGACGCCTGCTGGCGGCCGCTGGCCTGCTCGGACGCGTCCGGCCCGTGCGGATCCACGCCCGGCCGGTTGGGCTTGTTGATCGACGGCGGCGTGGGTGTGCCGAGCACCTGCCCTCCGACCGTGCGCAGCGGGCCTATGTCCCAGACCTCGATCGCATTGCCCGTGAAGGGGAAGCTCTTGATCCGCGGGATGCCGTAGAACGGCCGCGTCTCGCTCGAGCGGCCGGGGTCGAGGATCGGGGTGCGTAGCGATGCGCCTATGGTGCGCGCCTCGATCTCCGTCATCACGTTCGTCACCTGGTGGTCGCCGAACGCCTCCTCGATGAACACCTTGTGGGACGGCGTGTTCGGGTACGGATGCGCGGTCATGTGGTTCGCGAAGCCGTCGGGATCCGACCGGTCCCATAGCTGCTGGATCAGGCTCAGCAGAAGCGGCCGCACCGACTGGTTGGGATAGGCGGGATAGAGCACCTGCGAGTAGGCGTCGAAGTCCACGCTGCGCGGCAGCAGCACGCTGTAGTCCATGCCGGGCACGGCGAGCACCGCGCGATCGAAGTCGGGCGCGACCGCCGTGAGCGTGCCGCCGAAGATTCCG
>DATEPK010000216.1:0-7916 GCA_035273245.1 Thermoleophilaceae bacterium | reverse complement strand
CCCTGCTGGATCCGCTGGTAGGCCCAAGCCTGGCCCCCGTTCGGCGATGCCGGCAGCGCGTCGTGGATGCGCTCCTGCGCCCACGCCACCGCAAAGCCGGTGTTGAGGATGCCGCCCGGGTAGAGCGTGGTCTGCGTGTTGTCGATCACCGACAGCGGCGAGATCGCCGCCAGGCTCGGCGGCTGCTCCTGGGCGGTGAAGAGCTGGCTGATGCCGCCGTAGGAGATGCCCATCATCCCCACCTTGTGGTGGAGCACCCACGGCTGGCGCGCGATCGTCTCGATCACGTCGTAGCCGTCGAGGTTCTGGAGTGGCTCGAAGAAGTCGTAGGCGCCGCCGGAGCAGCCGGTGCCGCGCATGTTCACGTCGACCACCGTGAAGCCCATGAGGTTGGCGAGGATCGAGATGCCGTTCTGCGGGCCGGCCGGGTCGGCGTAGCCGTAGCCCGAGTACTCGATCAGCGTGGGGTGCTGGCCGGCGTCCACGTTCGGGATCTGGATGCCGGCGGGGAGCGGCACGGCCTTTGCAACGTCCTGCGGCGGGTGCACGTAGATCGCGAGCTTGGTGCCGTCGCGCGTCGTGAGGTAGCCGTAGCCGCTAGACGGGATCGACTGGTTGTAGATGTCGGTGCTCGGAGGCGTGGGGTCGTTCGAGAGCACCGTGAGCGGGCCGGACTCGGTGCCGTCGGGCGCGCGCACGACGTAGCCCGATCCGGGCGTGACGTTGCGGAAGAGGAGCCCGCCCTGCTGGTCCGCCTGCTGCGTGGCGACCGTGTTCCCCGACGAGTCGAGCAGCGACATCTGCTCGCTCGGCGCGAGCCCTGTCACGTACACCTGCTCGGCGCTGCCGTGCGCGCTGAAGGTTGGGTCAGCGGCGCTCGCGGCCGACGTCATGAACACAAGCGCGAGCAGACCCGCGCAAAGCACAGCGAAAAGTCGCATCCCTACGTACCCCCCGGTCGTTACCCCGCGGGGAACTCAAGCAAAGTCGTGCACCTGCGTGTCGCAGTTGATTTCGGCGCGCCGGAGCTATACCGTGCCGGGCGCAAGTCGTTCGGCTGAGGGAGGCCAGTGACGGCAGGGGCAGTTGGCGAGCGCGGAATCACGCGTCGCCGCATGGTCGGGTATCTCATCGCGGCACCCACGGTCGTGGCGGCCGCTCGCTTCGGCCTGGTTCCCGAGCGCGCCAAGGCCGCCGGGCTTCCAACGGTCCAGCCGGTCGACCACTACGACCTGAGCGACATCCTCACCGAGGCCGCTCTTCCCACCATGGGGCTGCTCAAGGTCGTGGTGAACCCCGACGGCAGCGCGTCGTTCGACCTGCCGCGCGCGGAGGTCGGACAGGGGATCACCACGGCGTGCGCCATGACGATCGCCGACGAGATGGAGCTGCCGGTGGAGCGGGTGCACGTCACCCTCGCGGACGCCCGGCCCGAGCTCGTGTGGAACCAGCTCACCGGCGGCTCCAACTCGATGCACGCGCTCTACGAGCCGCTGCGGGTGGCCGCGGCGGTGGCGCGCGGGCAGCTCGTGCAGGCCGCCGCCGACGAGCTGGACGTGCTCGCCTCGCAGCTGTCGGTGAAGGCCGGGGTGATCACGGCTCCAGGCGGCCGGTCGCTCTCATTCGCGGATCTCGCGCAGAAGGCCGCGGTGGCGAAGACCACGGCGGTCACGCCCACGTTGAAGGCGGCTTCGGCGCAGACGGTCGTGGGGAGCGACCAGCGCAGGATCGACGCGCTCGATGCGGTTACAGGCCGCAAGCAGTTCGCGATGGACCTCCAGGTGCCGAATGCGCTGCCCACGATGCTCTGCCGGCCGCCGACCATCAACGGTCACGCGCTCTCGGTGCAGAACCTCGCGGCCGTGAAGGCGATGCCCGGCGTGACCGACGTGGCTATCGTCGAGCACAACCAGTTCGTGCAGGGCGGCGTGGCCGTGCGGGCAAAGACCTTCGGCCAGTGCATCGACGCGGTGCGCGCGCTCAAGGTCAACTGGGCGCCCGGCCCGGTGGACGACAAGTCGGCCGCCGACGTTGCGGCGGACCTGAAGAAGAACGAGCTCCCGCTCACGCCGCAGCTTCCCGGCACCACGATCGAGGAGGTCTTCACCTTCCACTTCCGCCCCGGCGACGCTCTCGAGACCAACTGCGCGGTGGCCGACGTGCGGGACGGCAGCGCGGAGATCTGGTCGTCGTTGAAGTCGCCGATCTGGGCGAAGGAGCAGATCGCCGCGAGCCTCGGCATCCCGCTCGACAAGACCACCGTGCACGTGACCCAGGGCGGCGGCTCGTTCGGGCGCCACCTCTTCTGCGACGCCGCCTTCGAGGCCGCCTGGATCTCGAAGCAGCTCGGCAAGCCGGTGAAGCTGATGTGGCACCGCACGGACAACTTCCGCCACGGGCGCGTCCACCCGATGACCACTTCGCGCGTGCGCATCACGCACGCGGGCGGCAACGTGCTGAGCTACGACCAGCGGCACACGTGCGTGGCCACCGACTTCACCCAGGGGATCGGCGACCTCCTCACCTCGATGGACCAGAGCCTGCCCAAGCAGAACTCGCTGCAGTTCTCGCAGACGGTGTTCATGCTCACCGCGAACGTGCCGTACAACTTCGGCAGCGTCACGCAGCTGCTCAACGAGATCTACGACTTCAACACGTTCAACACGAGCAGCGTGCGGAACGTGTACAGCCCGAACGTGACCACGGCCACCGAGCTGATGGTGGACAAGCTCGCGCAGTCCATGGGGAAGGACCCGCTTGCGCTGCGGCGCGAGTTCGTGCGCGATGACCGCCTGGCCGCGGTGCTCGACAAGGCGGCGTCGGCCGGCAGCTGGGGACGGCCGATGCCCGCCGGCACCGCCCAGGGAATCGCGATCCACAAGGAGTACAAGGGCGCGTCCGCCTGCCTCGTGGAGATCGATTGCCGCCCGGCCACCGTGAACCGCAAGGTCCGCGATGCCTACACCGGGCCGCGCGTGACGAAGGTCGTGTTCGTGGTGGACGTGGGGCTACCGATCAACCCGCTCGGCCTCAAGGCGCAGATGATGGGCGGGATCATGGATGGCATCGCGCAGGTTCTCTCCTACGGACTCCACCTCGAGAAGGGCGCCTATCTCGAGGGGAGCTGGGACAACGCCTTCTACACGCGGCAGTGGAACGTGCCGCCCGAGGTGGACGTGATCGTGATGCCGCCCACCACCGGCAAGGCGGGCGGCGCGGGCGAGTTCGGCGTAGGCACCTCGATGGCCGCGGTGGCGTGCGCGTACGCGCGCGCAACCGGCAAGACGCCCACCAGCTTCCCCATCAACTACGACGGGCCGCTCGGCTTCGAGCCTTATCCCACCTCGCCGCCGATCCCGCAGTCACCCACGAACGGCCTGGAGGCGGTCAGCTGAGATGCCCACCCACACCTTCATCCTCAATGGCAAGCAGGTGAGCGTCGAAGCCGAGGACGACGTGCGCCTGCTCTGGGTGCTGCGCGACCTGCTCGGTGTGACCGGGCCGAAGTACGGCTGCGGCCTCAACGTCTGCAAGGCGTGCACGAGCCACATCAACGGCAAGGCGTTCAATCCGTGCTCGGTGCCGGTGTCGGACATCGGTCCCACGGACGAGATCACCACGATCGAGGGCTTGCCGGCCACGGTTGGAAAGGATCTTCACCCGATGCAGCAGGCGTGGCTCGACATCGACGTGGCGCAGTGCGGCTACTGCCAGCCGGGGCAGATCATGGCGGCGGTGGCGCTGGTGAAGGAGGCGAAGGCGGCCGGCCGCGAGATCACGGACGCGGATCTCGACGGCATCCGCAACGTCTGCCGCTGCGGCACCTACCCGCGCATCCGCGAGGCCATCATGCAGGCCGCGGCGAACATGCCTGCATAGCTCGCTTTTCGCTCGTTTCCGACCGATCCCGCGCCTACCTTGCTCGGCCCCGTGACGAGCATTCCCACAGCGCCGGCGCGTCGCCGCGTCCTTCCCGACTGGCCTGAGGCGCGGTCGCTGCGCGCGTGGCAGCGGGAGGCGCTCGAGGCCGTGAGCGGGCATTCGGGCGCGAGCTTCCTCGCCTCCGCCACGCCCGCCGCGGGCAAGACCACGTTCGGGCTGAGGGTGGCCTACGAGATGATCGCGAGCGGCCGCGTGGAGCGAGTGGTGGTGGCCGCTCCCACCACGCACATCTGCCGCCAGTGGTCGGCCGACGCCGCTCGCTACGGGCTCGACCTCGAGCCCAACCGGCCGAACGCAGAGGGTCCCGAGCCGCGCGACCGCCATGGATTGGCGGTCACCTACCAGACGATCGCGGCCGGTCCGCGTACGCACGCCCGCGCGTCGCGCCGGCCCACGCTGCTGATCGCGGACGAGCCGCACCACATGGGAGACCACGCCGCGTGGGGTACTCGCGCGCGCGAGGCGTTCGGCGGCGCGGTGTTCCGGCTGCTCCTCTCCGGCACCCCCTTTCGCTCGGACAGCTCTCCCATCCCGTGGGTGACCTACGACGAGGACGGCGTGAGCATGGCCGACTACAGCTACGGCTACTCGCGCGCGCTGCTCGACGGCGTGTGCCGCCCGATCGCCTTCCACCCCTACGACGGCGAGATGGAATGGCGCGCCGACGGACGCCTGCGCCGCGCCACCTTCGAGCAGGTGCTGCCGCAGGCCGAGTCCGCGCGGCGGCTGCGCACCGCGCTCGACCCTGCGGGCGACTGGATGGGCCAGGTGCTGCGCGAGGCAGACGCGAGGTTGTCGCGCGTGCGGGCGGACGGCCACCGCGACGCCGGCGGGCTCGTGGTGGCATCCGATCAGGAGCATGCGCGCGCGATCGCGGCGCGGCTCGCCGCGGTGGCGGGGGAGACGCCGGAAATCGTGATGAGCGACGAGCCGGGCGCGAGCGCCCGCATCGCCGCGTTCTCCGCATCCACGCGGCGCTGGCTCGTGTCGGTGCTGATGGTCTCCGAGGGCGTGGACATCCCGCGCCTGCGCGTGGGCGTGTACGCCACCGCCGCGCGAACGGAGCTCTTCTTCCGCCAGGTGGTGGGGCGCTTCGTGCGCCGCACGCCCGCGCCGCCCCGGCAGATGAGCTACCTGCTGCTGCCCGCCGACGAGCGCCTGAAGCGGCTGGCGCTCCAGATCGAGGAGGAGCGCCGCCACGCAGTGGAGCTCGGAGCCTCCGAGGACGGCGAGCTGGTGGAGCCGGAGCTGATGCCTGAAAGGGGAGCCGCGGGCGAGCGCTTCGAGGCGCTCAGCTCGACGGCCGCGGAGCTCGCCGGCGAGATCTACAGCGAGACCACCTTGCAGCTCTTCCCCACCGACGATCCTCCGCCCAAACGCGCCTCGCGGGCGGCCGCTCCGCCTCCGCCGCCGGAGCCCGAGCCGGAGACGGCATCCGCAGCGCGCAGGCGGCTGCGCGCCGAGCGGTCGCGCCTTGCCGCGCTCGTGTCGCGCAAGACCGGCGAGCCACACTCCGCCGTGCACGCTCGCATCAACCACGCCACGGGGGTGTCCAGCGTGGGCGCAGCCACACGCGAGCAGCTCGAGAAGGGAAACCGCCTGCTCGCACGGGAGTTGTAGGCCACAGGCCCGCATAGCGCTGCGAATAGCCTCAGGCGGTGGGCTCGCTCCACGTCACCACCGCCGCCTGGGCGGCCACGATCGCGGCCATCGTGCTGCTGCTCACGCTCGACTTCGCGATCAGCGGGCGGCGGCCGCACGCCGTCCGCTTCCGCGAGGCCTTGGGGTGGTCCGTGTTCTACATCGCGGTCGCGCTCGTGTTCGGCGTCGTCTTCGGGCTGGTCGCCGGCTGGGAGTTCGGCGCGCAGTACTTCGCGGGCTACGCGGTTGAGAAGAGCCTGTCCGTGGACAACCTGTTCGTCTTCGTGATCATCATGAGCTCCTTCGCGGTGCCGGCGGAGCACCAGAAGAAGGCGCTGACCATCGGCATCGTCGCCGCGCTTGCGCTGCGCGCGCTGTTCATCGCGATCGGCGCAGCGCTTCTCAGCGCGTTCTCCGTGATGTTCCTGCTCTTCGGGCTGCTCCTCCTCGGCACGGCCGTGCAGCTCTACCGCCACCGCGACGAGGACCCCTCGCTCGAGGACAACGTGCTCGTCACGGCGGCGCGGCGGGTGCTCCCGATCAGCGACCGCTATGACGGCGGTCGCCTCGTCACCCGCGCGGGTGGTCGCCGGATGCTCACCCCGCTGTTCCTGGTTCTGCTCGCCATCGGCGGCACGGACGTGGTCTTTGCGCTCGACTCGATCCCAGCCGTGTTCGGCGTCACACGCGAGGCGTACATCGTGTTCGCCGCCAATGCCTTCGCCCTGCTCGGCCTGCGCGCCCTCTTCTTCCTTGTCACCGGGCTGCTCGACCGCCTCGTGTACCTCTCCACGGGCCTCGCGGTGGTGCTCGCCTTCATAGGGGTCAAGCTCGTCCTCCATTACCTGCACACCCAGAACCACTCCATCCCTGAGATACCGATCGGCCTTTCGCTTGCGGTGATCGGCGTGGTGCTGACGGTGACGGTGGTGGCGAGCGTGATCAAGACGCGGCGTGACCCGTCGGCTCGCGCGCACGCCGGGGCGTTACGCGAGCATCGGGAAGAGGCCTAGACGGGCACGCCGACTGGTGGGAGCATGCCTCTCGGACCCGCCCCGAGAGGAGACCCCAATGCCCGAGTACGCGCCTGGAACACCGTCCTGGGTCGAGCTTTACTCGTCAGATGCCGATGCGTCGGCAGCGTTCTACCGCGAGCTGATCGGCTGGGATGCCATATCGCCCGGATCCGCCGAGGAAACCGGCGGCTACCGCATGTTCCAGCACGACGGCAAGAACGTGGCCGGGCTGATGGGCCACATGCAGGACGACGGCCAGCCCACGGCCTGGTCCACCTACATCAGCGTCACAGACGCGGACGAGACCGCGAACAAGGTCAAGGCCGCCGGCGGCAGCGTGATCGTCGAGCCGATGGACGTGATGGACATCGGCCGGATGGCGGTGTTCATCGATCCGACAGGCGCCGTGTTCGGCGTGTGGCAGCCGAAGAGCTTCCAGGGCGCGGAGCTCGTGAACGAGCCGGGCTCGCTCTGCTGGAACGAGGTGCTCACCCGGGACGCCGATACCGACAAGGCGTTCTACCCGCAGGTGTTCGGATGGGGCATGACCAAGCCGCAGTTCGAAGGCGCGCCTGATACGTACACCGTGTGGGAGGTCGACGGCCGCCCCGTCGGCGGCATGATGCAGATGAGCGACGAGTACTTCCCGCCCGAGGTGCCGCCGCACTGGGCGGTGTGCTTCGCAGTCGAGGACTGCGACGGCACCGTGGCGAAGGCGAAGGAGCTGGGCGCGACCATCACGGCCGAGCCGATGGACATGCCGATCGGCCGCTTCGCCGGCATCATCGACCCCCTCGGCGCCTCGTTCACGGTGATGCAGCCGGCGGCTACGGGCTGAGCACGACCTTCACCGCCTCGCGCGCATCGAACAGCCGGTAGGCCTCGGCCGCCTCGTCGAGCGACATGCGGTGGGTGACCACCTCGGACGGCTTCATCGCGCCCGCCTCGATCGTGGCGAGCAGGCGCTCGCGGTCGCGCGTGGGGTCGCCGATCGAGAAGCGCAGCGTGATCTCCTTCTCGAACATCAGCAGGTTGTTGAGCGGGTAGTCGGGCTCGAAGTGCGCGCCGATCACGGACACGATGCCCTGCGGGCGCACGAGCTCGAGGCTGGCGTCAAGCGCGGGTAGCGCGCCCGCCGCCTCGATCACCACGTCGGCGCCCATGCCGCCGCTGGCCGAAGCCACCGCCGCCGCGGCCTCGTCGGGGCTGACCGCGTGCGCGCCCAGCTTCTCCGCGAGCTCGCGCCGCTCGTCCACGCCGTCCACAGCGATCACCTCGCGCGCCGCGCCGACGGCCGAGAGAACGGCCATCAGCCCC
>DATEPK010000215.1:0-2599 GCA_035273245.1 Thermoleophilaceae bacterium | reverse complement strand
CGCTGCCAGAATTGATGTCATGGAGCAGACACGCGAAGAGCTGCCGCCGCTTTGGAGTCCGGTAGAGCCTGACCCCACCTACGAGCCCCCCTCCCCCGTCCGGGAGGACCGCGGCATCTTCAAGCGCGTCGGCGCCGGCATTGCCGCGCTCGGCGCGCTGATCGCGAAGCTCGGCTCGTCGCTCAAGTTCCTGCTGGTGCTGCTGCCGAAGGCCAAGCTGTTCACCACGGCCGGCACGATGCTCGTGTCGATCGGCGCCTACGCGCTGCTGTGGGGCTGGCAGTTCGGCGTTGGCTTCGTCCTGCTCCTGCTCGTGCACGAGCTGGGCCACGCGATTCAGATGCGGCGAGAGGGCCTGAAGACGACTGCGCCCGTGTTCATCCCGTTCATGGGCGCGGTGATCGGCATGAAGGACCTGCCGAAGAACGCGGCGATGGAGGCGCGCGTGGGCCTGGCGGGGCCGATCCTCGGCTCGATCGGGTGCCTCGTGCCGCTCGCGCTCTACGCGGTGACCGGCAACAACCTCTTCCGTGCGCTCGCCTTCATCGGGTTCTTCCTCAATCTGTTCAACCTGCTGCCTGTGGTGCCGCTCGACGGCGGCAGGGCGATGGCCGCGATCTCGCCGTTCATGTGGATCGTGGGCTTCGTGGGCCTGCTGGTGGCCGCGATCCTCTTCCCCAACCCGATCATCTTCATCATCGTGTTGTTCGCGGGCCTCGAGGCCTGGCGGCGCTTCAAGCTCCGCAAGTCGCCCGAGCATCAGGCCTATCACGACGTGAGTCGCGGCACGCGCATCGCGGTGGCGGCCGTCTACCTCGGACTCGCGCTGCTGCTGGTGGTGGGTATGCACTTCACCCACCTGCCGCGCTCGATCAACTAGGTCGAGACCCGCGGGATCAGCTCGCGGCCGATCAGCTCGACTTCCTCCACGTCGTCGTGGAGAAGGTGCTGCAGCATGAAGCGCTGCACGCCGGCGGCCTCGTACTCGCGCAGCCGCTCGGCGGCCTCGTCGATCGTGCCCACCACCCCACTGGAACGCAGGCCTGGCAGCATCGAGTCGACGTCCACGCCCCGCCTTTCGGCGAGCCGCTCCGCCCGTGCGCGAAGGTCGGCCTCGTCGGCGCCCACTAGCACCGCGCTCATCACAGAGAACACGAGCGCGCCCGGGTCACGACCCGCGTCGGACCACGCCTGCGCCCACTTCTCGCGGCGTGCTCCCGCCTCCTCGGGCCCGACGAACACGGTGTTGTACTCGTCCGCCCAGCGAGCGGCGATGGCCATTCCTCTTGGTCCGCCCGCGCCACCCATCACGATCGGCGGCCGGGGATTCTGCACTGCCTTGGGCAGCGCGTTCAGGTTCTCGACCGTGTAGTGCTGGCCGCTGAACGAGAACGTCTCGTCCTCGAGCGAGCGGGCGAGGATCTCGGCCTGCTCTTCCATCACCGTCATCCGCGTGCCCATACGATCGAAGAACTCGAAGCCGTACGTGCGATGCTCGAGCTCGTTCCAGCCGGCGCCGAGCCCGATCTCCACGCGGCCGCCCGATATGTGGTCGACCGTCACGGCCGACTTGGCGAGGACCGACGGGTGGCGGAACGTGGCCGGCGAAACCAGTGTGCCCAGCCTGATGCGTGAGGTGATCGCGGCAAGGCCCGCGAGCGTGGTCCACGCGTCGAGGGAACCGCGCTCGGTGCGTGCCTCCACCGACAGGTAGTGATCAGAGCGGAACAGCGCCTCGAATCCGTTCTCCTCGGCCGCAAGTGCGAGCGCGCGCCACTGGTCCCAGGTCACATCCTCCTGTCCCTCGATCATCAGGCAGACGCGCATGGCGGCGGAGCCTATCTAGCGCTGGTGTTCGCGCAGCGCGCGCTCGATCTCGCGGCGCTGGTCCTTGTCGCGCAGGTCGCGCCGCTTGTCGTGCATCTCCTTGCCGCGCGCCAGCGCGATCTCGACCTTCGCGTTGCGGCCCTTGAAGTACACGCGCGTGGGAACGAGCGTGAGGCCCTTCTCCTGCGTCTTGCCGATCAGGCGCTCAATCTCGCGACGGTGCATCAGCAGCTTGCGCGCCCGCTCGGGCTCGTGGTTCTCGCGCGAGGCGGCCGGATACGGCGCGATGTGCATGTTCTGCAGCCACACCTCGCCATCGTGGACAGAGGCGTACGCGTCCTTCAGCTGCACCTTGCCGTCGCGCAGCGACTTCACCTCCGACCCCTGCAGCTCCATCCCCGCCTCCCACTTCTCGAGCAGGTTGTAGCGGAACGACGCTTGGCGGTTGGTCGCCACGTCGCCCGGAGCTGCCTTGCGCTTTCCCTTCTTCGCCACGGTGTGAAATCTATGCGGCGGGGACGAGATCCACGCGTCCGCGCGGCGCGTCGACACGATCCACCCTGACCTTCACGGCATCGCCGAGACGGAGCACCCCGCCGCGCTTCTCGCCGAGGAGCATCGTGCCCTCCTCGTTGAGCTCCCACCAGTCGCCGCGCATCCGGCGCACCGGCAGGAAGCCCTCGAAGCCCTCCTCGCCGAACTCGAGGAATGCGCCGGCGCCGATCAGCCCCACCACCTCGCCCTCGAACTCGAGCTCGTAGCCGGAGTCGAA
>DATEPK010000214.1:0-12529 GCA_035273245.1 Thermoleophilaceae bacterium | reverse complement strand
AGCGGCACGCTCGCCTGCTCGTTCGAGATGTACCAGTACTTGGACGCCTGGTTCACGATGCTGTCCATCACGAGCGGCAGGAAGTCGCCGAACATGATCTCGATCACGGGCCGCAGCCCGCACACCGCGCTGCCGAACGCGGCGCCCGCGAGCGCGAGCTCGGAGATCGGCGTGTCGAACACGCGCTCCGGCCCGAACTTCTCGAGCAGCCCGGGAGTGGTCACGAACACGCCGCCCGCCGCGGCCACGTCCTCGCCGAACACCACCACGCGCTCGTCGTGCTCGAGCTCCTCGGCGAGGGCGTCGCGGATCGCCACCCGGAACTCGACCTCAGCCATCCTTGAACTCCCGAGCGTCCGGATCGGGCGACGGGAACGGCGCCGCCAGCGCGTTCTCGATCACCTGCGCGATCTGGTCCTCCACCGCCTGGTCCACCTCGCTCGTGTCGCCGATCGCCTCGCGTGCGCGGATCAGCGGGTCGCGCGCGCGCCACTCGTCGAGCTCGCCCGGCTTGCGGTAACGGCCCGGATCGCTGCGCGAATGGCCCACGTAGCGGTACGTGAGCGCCTCGATGAAGCACGGGCCCTCGCCTGCACGCGCCCGCTCCACCGCCTCGCGCGCCGCCGCCTGAACGCCGAAGACGTCGTTGCCGTCGATCGTTTGCGAGGAGATGTCGAGCGTCTCGGCGCGCGCGCGGATCTCCCCGGCGGTCACCTGCTCGTACGGAGTGAACTCGCCGTACAGGTTGTTCTCGCACACGTACACGGCCGGCAGCCGGAACACCCGCGCGAAGTTGAGGCACTCGTGGAAGTAGCCCTGGTTGGTGGCGCCGTCGCCGAAGAACGCAACGGCCACGCCGCCCTCGCGCTTCAGGGCGAGCGCCGCGCCCGTGGCCGCGGCGATGCTGCCGCCCACGATGCCGAAGCAGCCGATCAGCCGGTGTTCGAGGTCGATCACGTTCATCGAGCCGGCGCGCCCGCCGCATACTCCCGTGGCGCGGCCGAGCAGCTCGTCGAGCAGGCCCTGCGGCTCCACGCCGAGCGCGAGCGCGTGTCCGTGACCGCGATAGGTGCCGGCCACCCGATCGTGCTCGCCGAGCACCGAGCACACGCCCACGGCCACCGCCTCCTGGCCGGAGTAGAGGTGCGTGGTGCCGTGCACCTCGCCCTTGAGGAAGAGGTCCTGCACCGTGTCCTCGAAGCGGCGGATGAGCAGCATCCGGCGGTAGAGCTCGAGCGCCTCGTCGCGGTCAGGCACCGCGGCAGCCTTGGACGCCTGCGCGCGCGTCACTTGGCCGCCACGGGGTCGCCCTCTCCCTTCACGAGGTCCGCCCCGCGCACGTACTGACGTCCCGCCACGAGCAGCTCCTCGCCCGGGAAGCGCGTGAGGATCTGCGGGCCCTCGGCGGTCACGAGCACCTCCTCCTCGATGCGCGCGGCGGAGCGGCCGTCGCTCGCCGGGCAGTAGGTCTCGAGCGCGAACACCATGTTCTCCTCGATCTCCACCGGGTCGTGGAAGGAGTGCAGTCGCGAGATCATCGGCGCCTCGTACAGCCCCACGCCGAGCCCGTGGCCGAACTGGAGGCCGAAGCACGCCTCCTCGCTCGCGAAGCCGAGCTCCTCGGCGGTGGGCCACACGGCCGCGATCTGGTCGGTGGTCACGCCAGGCCGCACCAGGTCGATCGCCGCGTCGAGCCACTCGCGGCACTGCTTGTACGCGTCGAGCTGCGACTGCGTGGCGCCGCCCACGCAGAACGTGCGGTAGTAGCACGTCCGGTAGCCCATGAACGAGTGGATGATGTCGAAGAAGGCCTGGTCGCCGGGACGCAGCAGGCGGTCTGAGAAGACGTGAGGGTGGGGATTGCAGCGGTCGCCCGACACGGCGTTGATCGCCTCCACCTGCTCGGAGCCGAGCTCGAACAGGAAGCGCTGCGCCTCGGCCACGATCTCGTGCTCGCGCACACCCGGGCGGAGCATCTCGTAAATGCGCTCGTACACCGCGTCGACGATCGCGGCCGCGTGGTCGAGCAGCGCGATCTCGTCCTCGGTCTTCAGCTTCCGCGCGCTCAGCATCACAGGCTGCGCGTTAGCCGTCGGGATGTTCAGGCGGTGAAGAGAAGCCAGCGTCTCCATGTCGGTGAGGTCGATGCCGAGCGGCTCCTTCTCGAGCCCGTGCTCGCGCAGGACGTCCTGGATGTGGCCGGCAAGGAGGTCCGGCACGCCGGTCTGCTGCGGCATCGCCCCGCGCATGCTCGACACGCCGGCCCGCCAGCTCGAGTCGGGCAGCCATGGCGCGTACAGCTGGTGGTGGCGGGCGGCGGAGCCGAAGTCCCAGAGCACCGGCTCGCCCACGCGCGGCAGCAGCACGCAGCGCGCGCTCTTGTCGCGAGCCCACTCGCCGATGTGCGTGCTCGTGACGTAGCGGATGTTGTTCTGGTCGAACAGGAGCACCGCGCCGAGGTCGGAGGCGGCGAGCGCTGCCCGGGCCCGCTCGAGACGCTCCTTCCGCAGCCGCGGGAAGTCCACGCGCTGCTCCCAGTCGACCGCCATCGTTGCACCGCGCGAGGCAATCATGTTCAGTAACGGTAAACGCCCGGTAGGTAGGCGTCAAGCGGTGGAATGAGGAATCTGTATGCCGTCGCTTGACACATTCGGAGCTTCCTACGTATGCTCGCGGAGGTCGCGAGGGAGGAGATTTTCGTGGGCAGTCACGAGCAACTTGAAGAAACGGTTCCCGTCCTCATCGTAGGGGGCAGCATGGTTGGGCTCTCGACGGCCGCGTTCCTCGCCTTCCACGGCGTGCACGCGCTCGCGGTGGAGCGCCACGGCGGCACCGCGATCCACCCGCGCGCCGCGCACTTCCATCTGCGCACCCTCGAGGTGTTCCGCGCGATGGGCATGGAGGAGGACGTGCGCCGCAAGTCGGAGGAGCAGTACGACTCCGACGGCGGGATCTCGTCGATCGAGTCGCTGGCGGGCAAGGAGATCGCCAAGTTCATCCCGAGCCTCAATGCCGGCGTGGAGGCGGTGAGCCCCACGCGCCGGCTCTTCCTCACCCAGGAGGCGCTCGAGCCGATCCTCCGCGAGCACGCGCTCGGGCTCGGCGCGGAGCTGCGCTATTCCACCGAGGTCGTGGACTTCGAGCAGGCCGCGGACTGCGTGGTGGTCACCACGCGCGATGTCGCGAGCGGGGAGGAGCGGCGCATTCGCGCGGACTACGTCGTCTCGTGCGACGGCTGGCGCAGTCCGATCCGCGAGCGGCTCGGCATCTCGATGGAGGGCCACGGGCTGATCTCGAACAGCATCACGATCTACTTCCGCGCCGACGTCGAGAAGTACGTCGGCGGGCGCACCGAGGCCGTCTTCTACGTCTTCAACGACACGATGCGCGGCTTCTTCCGGCTTGACCGCAGCTGCCAGACCGGCTTCCTCGTGGTCAATACCGCCGGCGACGTGTCGAAGCCCGAGGCCACCAACGTGGCCGAGGGCATCACGACCGAGCGCGCGGAAGAGCTGCTGCGATCGGCGATCGGCGTGCCGGACATCGACGTCGAGGTGCTCGACATCGCGCCGTGGAAGGCGATCGCCGACAACGCGGCCAGCTTCCAGAGCGGCAGGGTGTTCCTCGCGGGCGATGCCGCGCACACGATGCCGCCCAACGGCGGCTTCGGCGGCAACACGGGCGTGCAGGACGCGTTCAACCTGTCGTGGAAGATCGCGCACGTCCTGCGCGGCGAGGCGGGGCCGGAGCTCGTGGACACCTACGACGCCGAGCGCCAGCCGATCGGCCGGCTGACGATCGAGCAGGCCTACACGCGCTACGTGCTGCGCACCGCGCCGTACCTCGGCACCGACCACATCCAGCCGATAGTGGACGACCTGAGCCTGGAGATCGGCCATCGGTACCGGTCTTCCGCGGTGGTCGCGGAGCCGGGTGCCGCCGACGATGGGCTGCCGTATGTGGATCCGCGCGAGTCGCGCGGGCTGCCGGGCACGCGGGCGCCGCACCTGTGGCTCTCGGATGGGGTGTCCACGCTCGACCTGTTCCGGCGGCGGATGGTGCTCCTGACGGCGGCGGCGGACCTCGAGGTGCCGGGCGTGGAGGTGCACCGGATCGAGCACCCGGACTTCTGTGAGGCGTACGGGATCGGCCCTTCGGGCGCCGTTTTGGTTCGCCCCGATGGCTATGTGGCGTGGCGTGCGCCCGAGGCCGCGTCAACGGAAGCAATCAAGGACGCGCTCGAGTCGGCGCTGTCCCTCGGGAGCCGCGTTTCCGTCGAAGCTTCCTGACTCAGCCCCCAAATGCGGGGCTGAGTCAGGAGACTTGTCCGTCTACCCCCAGATCTCGCGCGCGGCTTCGGCCACGCGGCGCAGCTTCTGCTCCTGAGCCTGCGGGCTGATCTCGTTGCCCATTGCCACCGAGGCGAAGCCGCACTGCGTCGAGAGCGCCAGCTGCTCGCGCGGGAAGTGCTTGGCTGCCTCGTCCACGCGGCTCTTCAGGAAGTCCACGCTCTCGAGGTCGTCGTGCTTGGTGGACACGAGGCCCAGCACCACCACCTTGTCGTCCGGCAGATCCGCCAGCGGCTCGAAGCCGCCTGAGCGCTCGTCGTCGTACTCGAGCATGTACCGGTCGAAGTTGGGAGTGCCCTTGAACACGTGGGAGGAGATCTCCTCGTAGCCCCCGGCGCTGATCCACAACGACTGGTAGTTGCCCTTGCAGAGGTGAAGCGCGAAGGTCACGCCCGGCACGTCGGCCACGGCATTGAGCATCTCCACGCCCTCCGTCATCACACGCGAGACGGGGATGCCGAGCTTCTCCCAGCGCTCGCGCTCGGAATCCTCCACGAGCTGGCCGAAGTCCGGCGCGTCGATCTGGATGTACTCGCAGCCGAGATCCGCCAGCGCCCGCGCCTCCTCCTTCACGAGCTCGACGCCGTCGGCGAACAGCTCGAACGGGTCGTCATACGCGTCCGGCGAGTGCTTCGGCGACCACATCGTGAAGAACATGAGCGGGCTCGGCAGCGTGACCTTCACCGGCTTCGTCGCGCGCGCCTTTGCGTACTCGAACTCCTCGGGGCTGAGCATCCGCTTGCGCCTGACCTTCTCCGTGACGGACACCGGGCTGTGGAAGTCCACGTCCACCCTGCCCGGCTCGCTGTGGAACGGGACTGCCTCGCCCTCCTCGTGCGTCACGCCGTCGAGCGCCGCGGCGAACTGGTCGAAGAAGGTGAAGCGGCGCATCTCGCCGTCGGTCACCACGTCCACGCCGGCGTTCTCCTGCAGCGCGATCGCCTCGTCGACAGCACGGTCCTCGAGCTTCTTGAACTCCTCGTCGGACAGCTGTCCTGCATGGTGCTTCTCCCGGCCTTCGGCCAGGTAGGCGGGCCGCAGCAGCGAGCCCAGTACGTCAGCGCGGTACATCGTCACTCCCCTCGTTCGAGCTTGTCTGACAGGTGCTCCCAATCGCGGTTGAAGCGGTAAGAGTGGTTGGCTGGGGGCTGCGGCGCCTGCGTCTCGAGCCAGCGCACGGTGCCGTCGCTCTTGTTCCAGAACGCGTGCACGCAGCCCACGCCCGTCCAGAACACGTCGCCGGGGCGCAGCACGAAGTGCTCGTCGTCCGCCATCGCCTCCACCTCGCCCTCGAGGATGTAATAGGCCTCCTCGAGCGGGTGGTCGTGTGGCTGGGCCACGCCGCCGGGCTGGTACTCGACCATGAACATCGTGTGGAGAACGGCGCCCAGCCGCTCGTCCACCAGCATCTTCACGGCGATCCCGCTGTACGCGAGCAGCGCGGTGGCCATGCTCGCGGACACCGTGGGCGCGTCCACCGGCGCGCCGATCTTCAGGTTGTCGAGCTCCATCTGCCCGGCCTGCAGGCGAAAGAAGTTGCGGCTGCGCGGATCGCGGATGTCGGGCGGCTCGGTCGAGTCGTCCGGTACAGGCTCGCCGGTCCAGAACGTGTCCGGCTGGCTTGCACCGGGAAGTCGCGGAGCCGGTGAGTTCGCCTCGAGGAGAAGGGTCTCCTCGCCATCGGGGTCGCCCCGGTAGGCGTGGGGCGTGCCCACCGGGATCAGCCCGCAGTCGTCCGGCGCCAGCCGGTACATGCGGCCGTCGAGCATCAGCCGGGGACGCCCGCGGAGCACGTAGAAGCTCTGCTCGGTGGAGTGCACGTGCGTGCCCACCCAGCCGTCCGGATCGATGGCCGCGAGCGCGAGCCCTGTATGCACCGCCCCCACGTCGCGTCCAACCAGCGTGGCGCGCCGCAGGCCCTCCGCCCGGCCCTCGAGCCCGGGGGCCGGCCCGAGCTTGATCGCCTCCGCCCTCTGCACGTGGTACATGCGCGAGCACCCTAACCAGAGCACCGCCGAGCGTCAAGTACCGCTGTACAGCGGACGGCCATGTCCTTTCACCAAAGGGAATCAGCTCGTTTAGTCGTTCTGAACAAAATTCCTCCCGACCCTTGCAACAGGTACACTCGCCCTCATGGAGCCGGTGCGCGCGGAAGAGCAGGTGGGATCGCCTGACGCCGCCATCGGCACCCGGCTGCGCGAGGAACGGGAGCGTCAGGGCCTCAGCCTCCGCAAGCTTGCGGGCCGGCTCGACATCTCGCCGAGCGCGCTGTCCCAGATCGAGACCGGGCGGTCGCGCCCGTCCGTGAGCACGCTCTACGCGATCGTCAGCGAGCTCGGGATCTCCTTCGACGAGCTGTTCGCGCGCAGCCCCGGGGACGGCGTCGCGCGCGCGCCCGCCCGCCACCCGCGCACGGTCTTCGGCGAAGAGCAGATCGTGCAGCGCGCGGACGACCGGCCTCTGATCGAGCTCGAGTCAGGTGTGCGCTGGGAGCGCCTCAACCCCACGGGTGAGCGCGACGTCGACTTCCTCGAGGTGGTGTACGACGTGGGTGGCGCCTCGAGCCGCGGCGGCACGTTCGTGCATCACGCCGGCCGGGAGTACGGTGTGGTCACGGCCGGAGCCCTCAAGGTCACCGTCGGCTACGAGGAGCACGAGCTCGGCCCGGGCGATTCGATCTGCTTCGACTCGGCGGTGCCCCACCGCCTCGAGTCGATCGGAGACGAGCCGGCACGCGCGATCTGGCTCGTGATCGGGCGCGCAGGGAGCGACGCCCGCGCCACCTGGCCGCCTGACGGCTCGGGCGCTTAGAAGTCCGAGTTGGGAGTCGGAGTAGGGAGCGCGCTCTCCGCGCGCTGTTGCGATACCGCGATGCGCCCCGAGCAGTCCCTTATTGCTGCTGTAAGCGTGACGACGCGAGGAAGCCTGTCCTCGGAGACCGCACTCCCTACTCCGACTCCCTACTCCCCAGAGTTGTCGGAGCCGTCGTCCGCCGGCTCAACGTCGTCAGCCACCAGGTAGCCGTCCGTGTCCTGGAAGTAGGTCACGTCCACGTGGTCGCCCACGACCACGCCGTCGAGCAGGTCGGCGTCAGCCTGGAACGTCATCGTGCCGGCGCCATCGACCTGAACCGTGATGCTCCCGCCGTTCGGGTCGAGAGCCGTCACGGTGCCGATCGCGTCGACGTCATCGCCGCCGTCGCTTCCGTCGTCCACCGGCTCGACGTCGTCCGCCACGAGCGAGCCATCGGCGTCCGCGTAGTAGGTCACGTCCACCTGGTCGCCCACCTCGAAGTCCTCGAGCAGCACGTCGTCTGCCTGGAAGCTCATCGTGCTGCCGTCGTCGGCCTGAATCGTCAGGCTGCCCGCGCCGAGCGCGCTGATGGTGCCGGTCACGTCCTGGTCGTCGCCGTTCTGGGTGGCACCACCCTGCATGACCTTGATCGTGATCGCCACGTTGCCGGCGGCGTCGCTCGTCTCGGTGATGAGGACGACCTGCCCGGGCGTGAGCCCCTGAAGGTTGATCTGAACCGACGAGCGGTGTGCCCGCTTGCGGTGCGTGCCGAACTGGCGCTTCGCGAGCTTCAGCTGCTGGCCGTCGCCGAGACGGAGCACGACGCCCTTGCCGCCGCTCGACACCACCTTGCCGAGGAACGCGATCTTGCGCGCGCGGCCCTCCACCCGCAGGGCGGTGATCCGCCCCGCGCTCGACTTGAAACTCACCTTCGCGCCCGCGCGCAACTTGCGCGCCGCCCGGCCCGCGCGCACGCCGTAGCTGCGGACAACGTGCGTGGCGTCCACGATCTCGAGCTTGTGATGGGCGCGGTTCACGCGCAGGACGGCGCCGGTCTGGGCGGAGGCGGCTGCGGGGATCGCGAGGAGCGCGATCGCGGCGACGCAGCTCGGGAGAAGTCGCTTCATCTGCTGGGCCCTTCCTCGTTGGGGCGCCGGGGCGTTTCTTGCCGGACGCGGGCATCCGTGCCCGCGTCTCGACCGGCTTCGGCTGTTTGATCGGCCGCGGACGGCGGACTTTGAGCCGAGCAGGGAATGAGGTGCCGCCGCGCCCGTTTCCGTTTCGCGCGACGGGAGCTGGGAACTCTCGCGGCAGGGACTGAGGCAGGGAGATCAAGGAGAGGACCCCATGTCCACCGGAGCGATCATCGCCATCGTCGTAGTGGTCGTGATCATCCTCGTCGCACTGGCGGTGCTGCTGCCGCGGATGCGCGAGACGGCACGAATCAAGAAGCGGGAGCGCGAGCTGCAGGGCCGGCGCGAAGAGGTGGCCACGCAGCACCGCGAAGAGGCCCAGACGCGCGCTCAAAGCGCGGAGGCCGCCGAGCAGCGTGCGCGCATGGCCGAGCAGGAGGCGCGGCGCGAGCGGGCGGAGGCGCAGCTCCACGAGGAGCGGGCAACCGCATCGGAGCGCGGCATGGCCGACCACGAGCTGATCGACGACCACGAACGCGAGCACTTCGCCGGCACCTCAGCTGTGCCGGAGGGGGAGGCCGCGCGCGACGGCGACGGAGATCGGACAAGCGCGTATGACGAGGGCCGGGCTGCCGCTCATGAGCCCGAGCGCCGCACGGACTTCCAGGAGGGGCGCGCCGAGGAAGAGCAACGCTCGGAGGGCGGGCTGCGCGGTCGCTTCAGCCGCCGGAACGCGGACGACCCCGAGACCACGCGCCGAAGCTGAGCGATAGCCGGTAGGGCGTGCTGGGCATACTGCCCGGCATGCCCTACAACGCCTCTGCCGATCGCTACAGCTCCATGCAGTACCGCCGCTGTGGCAACAGCGGCATCCAGCTTCCGGCGATCTCGCTCGGCCTCTGGAACAACTTCGGCGACGACAAGCCGCTCGACACGCAGCGCGCGATCCTGCGCCGCGCGTTCGACCGCGGCGTGTGCCACTTCGACCTCGCGAACAACTACGGCCCGCCACCCGGTTCCGCGGAACTGAACTTCGGGCGCATCATGCGCGAGGACTTCACGCCCTATCGCGACGAGCTGATCATCTCCACCAAGGCGGGCTACGACATGTGGCCGGGCCCGTACGGCGAGTGGGGCTCGCGCAAGTACCTGCTGGCGAGCCTCGACCAGAGCCTCCAGCGCATGGGGCTCGACTACGTGGACATCTTCTACTCGCACCGCTTCGATCCGGACACTCCGCTCGAGGAGACGCTCGGAGCGGTGGACACCGCCGTGAAGCAGGGCAAGGCGCTGTACGCCGGCATCTCCTCGTACTCCGGCGCGCGCACCGAGGAGGCGGTGCAGATCCTGCGCGCCCTCGGCACGCCGCTCCTCATCCACCAGCCGTCGTACTCGCTCGTGAACCGCTGGATCGAGGACGACCTCCTCGGCGTCCTGGAGAGCGAAAGCGTGGGCTGCATCGCGTTCTCGCCGCTTGCGCAGGGCCTGCTCACAAACCGCTACCTGAACGGGGTGCCCGAGGACTCTCGCGCGGCGAAGGGCACCTTCTTCGACAAGGGCTGGCTCACCGAGGAGAACCTGGGACACGTGCGCGCCCTCAACGAGATCGCGGAGCGGCGCGGGCAGTCGCTCGCGCAGATGGCGGTGGCGTGGGTGCTGCGCGACGAGCGCGTCACTTCCGCGCTCATCGGCGCGAGCAGCGTCCGCCAGCTCGACGACAATCTCGACTCCCTGAACAAGCTCGACTTCTCCGACGACGAGCTGCGCGAGATCGACGAACACGCTCTCGACCTCGGCATCAACATCTGGGAGCAGTCGAGCTCGTACTAGGTTTCACGCCGTGAGGAATCAGCTTCGCCCGCTCTTCGACCAGGTGGTGATCAAGGAGCTCGAGCCGGACCGCGTGCGCGCCTCCGGTCTGGTGGTCCCGCCGGGCACCCACGAGCCGCCGCCGCAGCACGGGATCGTGCTGGCTGTGGGGCCGGGCCTCGACTGGTGGGGCGGCGCCGGCATCGTGATGCCCGTGAAGCCCGGCGATCACGTGGTCTTCCCGGCCGCGGCCGGCGCCTGGGTCGAGGTGGACGAGGAGCGCCTGCTCGTCTGCCGCGTGGGCGAGCTGCTCGGGGTGCTCGAGCAGGTGCGCGACTGTCCCCGCTGCGCCGAGATCCCGCTCGAGCCGGGCGATACGTGTCCGGTGTGCGGCCGGACCGGGCCCACAGAGCCCAGCGCGATCGGCTAGCTGTCTAGCTGTCGCCCTCGGGCGAGGGCGTGATCTCGCCGGTTCCCGCGATCTGGATGTCGTGCGGGAGCGGAACGTGCACGCGCGCCGCCTCGCGCGCCAGCGCATCTCGCCACGCCACGATGATCTGGCGCTGCCAAGCCTCGGTGTGGGGGAGCCGATCCCACTGCCGTCGCGGCAGCGCGCTGATCAGCGCCCGGAGATACCGGTCCTCGAGCACGTAGGTGTGGGCGTACGCGTTCTGCGCGGCGGCGAGGTCCGGCGGCACGCTTCGCAGCTCGGCCACCGCCTTCACATAGGGGACGAGCTGGCGTTCGAGCCGACGCATCTTGCGCTGGGCCTCCACCGCGGTCAGGCGATGCTCGCTGTAGCCGCGGAGGATCGGGTCGGCTCCGTCGAGCAACTTGTTCACGTGAAGCCGCAACGGCTCGATCGTGCGCACGTACGCACGCACGGCATGCTGCTCCGCCAGGTGGTCCGAGTTGGCCGACCCGGCGGAGCCGCAGCCCGCCGCGACGAGCGCCGCCGCGAGGACGGCGCCGGCGCAGGCGTGTCTAGTACGAGTAGCCGCCGCCACCGCTGGACGACGACGTCGAGGAACTGGCGCTCGACTTCGACGCGGCGGTCACCATCGTGCCGGACGGCGCGACCGTGAACCACTTGGCGCCGAAATCGTTCACGCCCTGGCCGTTGGTCTGGCCGGCAGCCTGGTCACCCACGAAGTAGTACAGCGGGTGGCCGTTCAGCGTGACCTGCTTGGAGCCGTCGCTGCGCTTCACGAGGCTGACCGCGTCGCCAGCGATGCCGCCGCTCACGGCGGGCTTGCTCCCTGCGGTAAACGGGAGCCACTCGCTCGCGCAGGCGCCGGTGCAGGTGCTCTTCATGCCGGTGTCGTGGGTGAACAGGTACAGCGTCCGGCCCTTGCTGTCGGTGACGATCTTGCCGAGCGACGTGCTGGCAGCCATCACACCGGCGCCGGAGCTGGGTGTGGCCGAGGGCATGGCGCTCGAGGAACTCGAGCCGCCGCTGCCGCAGCCGGCCACGATGAGTGCGATCACTGCCGCCGAGGCTAGTGTCGCGAGGGTTTTACGGGGGGTCATTGCGGGTCCTCCTTGAACCATCTATCTGCATGGACAGACGCCGGCCGCGGCCCCAACCTTCCGGGCCGCGGCGGTGGAGGACCCTTCTCTACGCCTGCGTTAGACCAACCGGGCAGGACACCCCGGTCCCGCCGAGGCCGCAGTAACCGTTCGGGTTCTTCGCCAGGTATTGCTGGTGATAGTCCTCTGCGTAAAAGAACTCAGTTTCGTCGGCGATCTCCGTGGTGATCTCGCCGTACCCCTCGCTACCCAGCCGCTCCTGGTAACGCTCGCGCGAGGCGAGCGCGGCGTCCCGCTGAGCGTCCGAGCTCGTGTAGATCGCCGAGCGGTACTGCGTGCCCACGTCGTTGCCCTGGCGCATGCCCTGCGTCGGATCGTGCCCCTCCCAGAACGCCTTGAGCAGCTCCTCGTAGGAGATCTTCTCCGGATCGAACACCACGAGCACCACCTCCGCGTGCCCGGTGCGCCCGCTGCACACCTCCTCGTAGGTGGCGTTGGGCGTGAAGCCGCCGGCGTAGCCGGCCGCGGTGGTGTAGACGCCGTCGAGCTGCCAGAAGAGGCGCTCGGCTCCCCAGAAGCAGCCTAATGCGAACACCGCGCGCTCGAGGCCATCCGGGAACGGCGGCTCGAGCGGGGTGCCGAGCACGTAGTGCTTGTCCGGCACCGGCATGCGCTCCGGACGGCCGGGCAGCGCGTCCTCGGCGCTCGGCATCTGGGACTTGTGGCGAAGCATCTGGAACATGTTCACTCCTCGGTCGCGAAGATGGTGGGCTCGCGCGGAAGGGCTTCGGGATCGAAGCGGCCAAGCAGCTGACGCGCTGTCACTCGCTCATCCGGGTCTGCAAGTCCAAGGCTAGCCGCCATCCACGTGAGCGCCTCGGCGGGATGCCAGTGCTCGAGGGTCACGGACCCGTG
>DATEPK010000213.1:0-2044 GCA_035273245.1 Thermoleophilaceae bacterium | reverse complement strand
TCGTCCACCAGGTAATCGACGCCGGCCAGGCGCTGCGCCAGCGTCTCGACGTCGGGAACGAGCCGCCGGATCTCTCCGGCTGCCTCGTCCACGCTCACTGCGGCGGCTCGGGCCGTCCCTGCATCGCCCGCCACACGCGCGCGGGGGTGCAGGGCATGTCGATGTGGTCCACGCCGTGGGTCTCATACAGCGCGTCGATCACCGCGTTCACCACCGCGGGCGGCGAGCCCACGTTGGGCGACTCGCCCACGCCCTTCGCTCCAAGCGGGTGGTGCGGACAGGGCGTGACGGTCTCACCCAGCTCGAAGTCCGGGCACTCGAGCGCCGTGGGGATGAGGTAGTCCATGAACGACGAGTTGAGGCAGTTGCCCTCCTCGTCGAACGAGATCAGCTCCATCAGCGCGATGCCGATGCCCTCGGCGAGGCCGCCGTGGATCTGCCCGTCCACCACCATCGGGTTGATCCGCACGCCACAGTCGTCCACCGCGATGAAGCGGCGCACCTTCACGGCCGCGGTGTCCGGGTCGATGTCCACCACCGCGATGTAGGCGCCGTACGGGTAGGTGAGGTTCGGCGGGTCGTAGATCACCTGGCCGTCGAGGCCGCCCTCCATGCCCTCCGGCATCGGGCCGCCGCTGTAGGCGTACTGCGCGATCTCCTCGATCAGCGCGCCCTTCTCCGGGTCGCCCTTCACGTACCAGCGGCCCTTCTCCCAGGCGAGGTCCTCCGGGCGGGTCTCGAGCATCGTGGCCGCGATCTGGCGCGCCTTGTCGCGCACCTTTCGCGACACGACGGCCACCGCCGCGCCGGACACCGGCGTGGACCGCGAGCCGTAGGTGCCGAGGCCGTAGGGCGAGCGATCGGTGTCGCCGTGGCGCACCTGAATGTCCTCCGGCGGGATGCCGAGCTCCTCGGCCACGATCTGCGCGAACGTGGTCTCGTGTCCCTGGCCCTGGGTTTGCGCGGAGATCGAAACCACCGCCTTGCCCGATGGATGCACACGCAGGTCCGCACCGTCGTTCATCGACAGGCCGAGGATGTCCATGTGCTTGCGCGGGCCGGCGCCCACGCCCTCGGTGAAGAAGGACACGCCGATGCCCATCAGCTCGCCGCGCTCGCGCTTCTCCCTCTGCTCGCGGCGAAGGTCGTCGTAACCCGCGATGTCCATCGCCACCTTCATCGTCTCCGCGTAGTTGCCGGAGTCGTAGGTCCAGCCGGTGGTGGTCTCGTAGGGGAACTGCTCGGGCTTGATGAACGACTTCATCCGCAGCTCGATTGGATCGACCCTCATCTCGAGCGCGAGCGCGTCCACCATCCGCTCGACGAGGTACACGGCCTCGGTGATGCGGAACGAGCAGCGGTAGGCCACGCCGCCCGGCGCCTTGTTCGTGTACACCGCCTTCACCTTCACGTACGACGCCGCGAGGTCGTAGGAGCCGCACACGATGTGGAAGAAGCCGGCAGGGAACTTCGTCGGCTGAGCTGTCGAGTCGAACGCGCCGTGGTCCGCCGTCACGTCCACGCGAAGGCCGGTGATCTTGCCGTCCTTCGAGCACATCTCCGCGCGCATGATGTAGTCGCGCGCGAAGCCGGTGGACACCAGGTTCTCCGTGCGGTTCTCCACCCACTTCACCGGCGCGCCGGCCACGATCGAGCCCGCGATGGCGCACACGTAGCCGGGGTAGATCGGCACCTTGTTGCCGAATCCGCCGCCGATGTCGCCGGTCTTGATGCGGATCATGTGCTCGGCCAGGCCCGCCACGTGGGCGTAGATGGTGCGGTGCGCATGCGGCGCCTGGTTGCCGTTGTAGATGTCGAGCTGCCCGGTGTTCGGGTTGAAGTCGGCGATCAGCCCGCACGTTTCGAGCGGCGCCGGGTGGCAGCGCGGATAGATGATGTCGCGCTTCACGATCGTGTCCGCCTCCGCGAAGGCGCGGTCCGCGGCCTCCTCGTCGCCCGCCTCCCAAGTGGGGCTCGCGAGGTTGTCGCGCTGTCCCTCCTTGTCGTCGCGGATCAGCGGCGCATCGTCGTCGAGCGCCTTGCG
>DATEPK010000212.1:0-4381 GCA_035273245.1 Thermoleophilaceae bacterium | reverse complement strand
CGCGTTCCCGATCCGGAGCTCGAGCGGCATCCTCGGTGCCATCGAGTACTTCGCCACGAGCGCCCGCCGGCCCGACGATCAGCTGCTCGACCTCATGGACTCTCTGGGCAGCCAGCTGGGCGAGTATGTCGAGCGCAGCCTCGCCGAGGAGGCCGTCGAGGAGAGCGAGGCACGCAAGACGGCCGTGGTGCAGACCGCTCTCGACTGCATCGTGACGATGGACAGTGAGGGGCGCGTGGTGGAGTTCAACCCCGCGGCCGAGGGCACCTTCGGGTACAGCTCGGAGGAGGCCGTCGGGCAGGAGCTGGCCGAGTTGATCATCCCGCCGGACCTGCGCGAGGCGCACCGCAAGGGTCTCGCGCACTACCTCGCGACGCGGCAGCCGCGGATACTGGACCGCCGTGTGGAGCTCCGCGGCGTGCGAAAGGACGGCAGCGAGTTCCCGGTGGAGCTCACGATCACACCCATCGACGTTGAGCCGCCGATGTTCACCGGCTACCTACGCGATCTCAGCGAGCGGCACCAGGCGGAGGAGCTGCGCAACCGCCTGGCCGCGATCGTGCAGTCGTCGGACGACGCGATTCTGAGCAAGGACCACGACCTGAACATCACAAGCTGGAACGTCGGCGCCGAGCGTCTCTACGGCTACACGGCGGCAGAGGCCATCGGCAGGCCGATCTCGATCATCATCCCTGAGGACCGCGCGGGCGAGGAGGTGCAGATCTTCGAGGCCGTGCTGCGCGACGAGCGCGTCGAGCACTACGAGACCACCCGCGTGTGCAAGGACGGGAGCATGGTCGACGTCTCGCTCACCGTCTCGCCGATCCACGACCCCGCGGGCGAGATCATCGGAGCGTCCGTGATCAGCCGCGATATCTCAGAGCGCAAGCGGATCGAGGCTCAACGCGCGGAGGCTCTTCGGATGGAGCAGGAAGCGCGACTCGCCACCGAGCGCACCGCGCGGCGGGCGTCGTTCCTGGCCGAGGCGCAGTCCGTACTCAGCTCGAGTCTCGACTACGAGGTCACGCTTCGTAACGTCGCACGCCTCGCCGTTCCCAACCTCGCCGACTGGTGCGCGATCGACATGGTGGCGCCCGATGGGTCGCTCAAGCGCCTCGCGATCGCGCACGTGGACCCGGCGAAGGAGCGGCTCGTGGCGGAAATCGAGCGCCGCTTTCCCGTGCGCCCGGACCCGAACCGCGGCGCGGCGAAGGCGATCCGCACAGGCCGCTCCCAGCTCATCCACGAGATTCCGGAGGAGCTGCTGCACCAGATCGCTCAGGACGAGGAGCATCTGGGCCTACTTCGCAGGCTGGGACTGCGCTCGGCAATGATCGTCCCGCTGCTGGGTCGCGAGCGCGCGCTTGGCGCGATCGTGTTCGCCGCCGCGGAGTCCGGCCTGCTGTTTGACGAGGACGACCTCGCGCTGGCCGAGGATCTCGCCGCCCGCGCAGGCACCGCGGTGGACAACGCGCGCCTCTACGGTGAGCGCAGCTACATCGCGGACACCCTGCAGCGAAGCCTCATGCCTGAGCGTCTCCCCGACATTGAGGGGCTCGACATCGCCGCTCGCTACCGCGCCGCGGGCGAGGGCACCGAAGTGGGCGGGGACTTCTACGACATCTACCGCAGCGGAGAGTCCACATGGGGCGTGGCGATCGGCGACGTTCGCGGCAAGGGCCCGCGCGCGGCCGTGGTCACCGGGCTCGCGCGCTACACACTTCGCACCGCCTCGCTCACGAATAGCCTGCCGAGCCACGTGCTCGGCATGCTCAACGAGGCCATGGTGCTCCAGCCTGAAGGCGACCGCTTCCTCACGGTGGCCTACGCATCGCTCGAGCCGGCGGCCGATGGCGCGATCCGCATGACGCTCGGCGTCGGGGGCCACCCCCTCCCGCTTTTGGTGCATCCCGACGGCTCCGTCGAGCCGGTGGGCACGCCGGGCACGCTGATCGGGTTCGTGGAGGATCCGGAGGTGGTCGATCAGACGATCGAGCTCGAGCCGGGCGACTCGCTCGTCTTCTACACCGACGGAGTGTCCGAGGCGCGCTCGGCAGCGGGGCTGTTCGGCGAAGAGCGCCTCATCGATCTGCTGAAGGGCTGCGGCGGGCTCGGTGCTGCCACGATCGCCGAGCGGATCGAGAACGACGTGCTCGCGTTCCGCGAGGACGTGATGAGCGACGACATGGCGGTGCTCGTACTGCGCGTGCGGGACGAGACCGGGCGCACCGGCGAGCAAGATGCCGACGAGCTCCGGCCGCTGCGGAGGACTCCGGCGTGAAGCCGGGCCGGCGCGCCACCGCAGGCTTCGTGCTCACCGCTGCCGGCGTGCTTGCCTCACGCCTCGGGGTGCGCCGGGGTCAACCGGCACCCGAGCCGCCGCAGGAACCGGACGCAGGCACGGAAGGGGCGCACTCCAGCGAGGAAGTCGAGCGCGCGCGAGCGGAGCTCTCCGAAGAACTCGCCAGGCGCGCCGCGGGCGAGTAGCCACTGACGTGGCCTCTCCCCTCCGCTTCACCGGCCACACGCTCGAGCTGCTGGACCAGACGCGCCTTCCCGGTGAGGAGGTGTGGCTGCGCTGCGAGCGGCCGGAGCAGGTGGCGGATGCCATTCGCCGCCTGGCCGTGCGGGGCGCGCCCGCGATCGGAGTGGCGGCGGCGTACGGGCTTGTGCTCGCGGCGCAGAAAACGGATGTGCGGTTCGATGATGCTGCCGACCTGCTCGAGTCGAGCCGGCCCACAGCGGTGAACCTGAGCTGGGCGGTGGAGCAGGGACGCAAGGTACACGCGCGTGCCGGCGAGGATTCTGCCGCGGCTCTGCTCGCGTGGGCGGAAGACCTTGCGGCTCGCCAGGAGGAAGCCGACCGCCTGATGGCCGCGCACGCCGCGGCGCTGTTCGCCAGGGAGAGCCGGGTGTACACCCACTGCAACACGGGCGGCCTCGCCACCGCGGGCAGCGGCACGGCGCTCGGCGCGATCGAGGCGGCGTGGGGACGCGGGCTCGTGAGTGAGGTGTGGGTGGGTGAGACGCGCCCGCTGCTCCAGGGCGCGCGCCTCACCGCGTGGGAACTCGAACAGGCGGGTATCCCGTTCCGCGTGGTTACCGACTCGAGCGCGGCGGCGCTGATGGCACGCGGAGAGGTCGACATCGTGGTGGTCGGCGCCGACCGCATCGCCCGCAACGGGGACGTGGCGAACAAGATCGGCACCTACGGCCTGGCGGTGCTTGCCGAGCGCCACCGCATACCGCTGCACGTGGTGGCTCCGCTTTCGACCATTGACCTCGCCACCTCGAGCGGCGGGGACATTCCCATCGAGGAGCGCGACCCGGCGGAGGTCACCGGCGGCTCGCCCGCTCTCAACCTCGCCTTCGACGTCACGCCCCACGACCTCGTCACGTCGATCGTGACCGAGGCGGGCGTGATCGAGCCGCCATACGAGAGCTCGCTCGAACGAGCGGTCAGGTCACAATCGGTCGCGTGATCGACGCAGAGGCGCTGATGGCGGCCGCCCGGCGGCCGCTCGTGATCGGCATGGGCGGGGGCGGGGACGTGGTTGGCGCGCTCGCCACGGCAGAGGTGTGCCGCCTATACAACGGCGCGGAACCGGTGCTGGGCGGGGTGACGTGGGAGCGGCGCGTGATCGACCCGCGGCCCGGCCCGCGCCCGATCGAGCAGATCGAGGGCGGCGAGCCGCTCGCGGCCTGCGTGGTGGCGGCCGGGCCCGATACGCATGCGGAGGAAGTGGTGTTCGCCGAGTCGCACATGGCGCGCTACCTCGGCGAGCGCACCGTGCTCGTGGACCCGCACCCGGGCAGCGCGGCCATCGCCGACGGCTTGGCCGAGGCGGCGGACACGCTCGGCGCGGACCTGATCGTGCTGCTCGACGTGGGCGGCGACGCGCTGGCGCATGGAGACGAGCCCGGGCTCGCCTCGCCCCTGTGCGACTCGCTGATGCTTGCGGCCGGCGCTCGCCTCCAGTCCATGGGTCGCGACGTGCTCGCCGGTGTGTTCGGCGTGGGCTGCGACGGCGAGCTCACCCCGAACGAAGTGATGGAGCGCGTGTCAGAGGTGGCGGCCGCGGGCGGGCTGGCCGGTGTGCGCGGCCTCACCGAACGGGTGGCCGAGCGTCTCGAGGGTGCGGTGAAGGTAGTGCCCACGGAGGCCAGCGCAATGGCCATCCGCTGCTTCCGCGGCGATACCGGCACGGCCGAGATCCGGCGTGGCCTGCGAACGGTGCCCCTCTCACCGCTGGGCGCGCTGACGATCTACCTCGACCCAGGGAAGACGGTGGAGTCGGCCGCCCGCCTGGCAAAGGCGGTGATGGATGCCGGGAGCATGGAAGAGGCGAACGAGAACCTGAATGGCCTCGGCGTCCGAACC
>DATEPK010000211.1:0-7309 GCA_035273245.1 Thermoleophilaceae bacterium | reverse complement strand
CGAGGCATGGGAGCGCTGGAAGGCGCTGACCGGCGGGATCGAGTCGCACGACCAGCCGACCTTCCGGCTCCTGCCGCTCCTGTACAGGCGGCTCGCCGGCTTCGGGCTCGACGAGCCGCAGGTGAAGCGGCTGAAGGGCGTGTACCGACACTCCTGGTACTGCAACCAGCGCCTTTTCCATGAGGCGGAGAGCGTGCTCCAGGGCTTCGAGGCGGCCGGCATTCCCGCCCTCGTGCTGAAGGGTGCGGCGCTCACGCAGCTCTACTACCTCGATCCGGGCGCGCGCCCTATGGACGACCTCGACGTGCTCGTGCCGGCGGACCGTGCCCGGGAAGCGTTCGAGATGCTCACGCGCTCGGGCTGGCGGCAGAAGACGGGCGAGCCGTTCCGGACCGCGCGCTTCCTCAACCACGCCACCGGCCTCGTAGACGGCCGCGGCCGCGAGCTCGACCTGCATTGGAACACGCTCTGGCAGCCCGCTTCCGAGGACGCTTTCTGGGCCGCAGCCATTCCGGTCAAGGTGCGTGAGGCCTCCGCGCTGGCGCTCTGCCCGACGGACCAGCTCGTTCATGTTGCCCTGCACGGCACGGGTTGGTTCGGCGCGCCGGTGCGCTGGGTGGCGGACGCGATGACGATCCTGCGTGCGGCCGGGGACGAGATCGATTGGGACCGGCTCGCCGCGGCGGGCGCCGAACGCCACCTCACCCTCCAGCTCGCCCCGGCGCTGCGCTACCTCCGCGATGCCTTCGACGCTCCCGTGCCGGAGGAGACGATCACGCGCATCGAGGCGGTGCGCCCGAGACGCAGCGAGCGGCTCGTGCAGTCTGCGCTCGAGAACCGGACGAGGCACGGCAATACCTACGCGCTGCAGTGGGACAGGTGGCTGCGCCTGCGCGCGGCGGACCCGGCGAGCGGGGTGCCGCGGAGCTTTGTGACCTACCTGCAGGCCAGCTGGAAGGTTCCGAGCCGGCGCGACATGGCGCGGCGGATGGCGCGGAAGGGCATACAGATCGCACGTCACGGGCGCTCGCATCCAAGGGGCGAGCCGCTCGCGCGCGCAGGGGAGGGGAGCTAGGCGATGGAGTCGATCGCCGGCCGTACGGCGCTCGTGACGGGAGCGGCGCGTGGCATCGGCCACGCCACCGCCCGCCTCCTCGATGAGGCGGGAGCGCGCGTGATCGCCCTGGACTGCGACGAGCAGGCCCTCCACGACTCGTATGCCGAGGGGAGCGTGGTGGCCGTGTGCGCAGACCTGTCGGGTCCGAACCCGGCTGAGCTGGCGGCGCAGATCTGGCGCGAGCATGGGCCGATCGAGCTGCTCGTGAACAACGTCGGGATCAGCACCGGCTCGGGCTTCCTCGAGCTGGGCGAGAGCGACTTCGACCTGGTTTTCAACACGAACCTGCGCGGCCCGTGGTTCCTCACGAAGGAGATCGTGAGGCGGCTCCTCGAGGAGGAACGGCGCGGATCCATCGTCTTCGTCTCGTCGCTGCACGACACGCACGTGCGGAAGCTGCCGCACTACAGCGCGTCGAAGGCCGGCGTGGGGATGCTGGTGAAAGAGCTGGCCCACGAGCTGGGCCCTCACGGCATCCGCGTGAACGCCGTTTCGCCCGGGATCGTCCGGACCGACCAGAACCCCATCAATGGGGCCGAGGTGGAGGCCTACGTGAAGCGCGTGGTGCCGATGCGGCGGGCGGGCGAGCCTCCCGACGTGGCGAAGGTCGTCACCGCGCTGCTCAGCGAGGAGTGGGCGGGCTACGTGACCGGCGCGAACGTGCCGGTGGACGGCGGGCTCGCGCTGCACACCTGGGTGGGCGGTAACCAGGACGCTCCTCCGCTCGAGCGGCCCACGGGGTTGCTCGGCCGGGCGCGGCAACTGGCGCAGCGCTCGCGCAACGGCGGCTGAGCGCCCGCTCAGCCGCGGCCGACGAAGGGCATCTTCGTCGCCATCACGGTCATGAACTGCACGTTCGCGTCGAGCGGCAGGCCCGCCATGTAGAGCACGGCGTCCGCCACGTGCGACACGTCCATCACAGGCTCGGGCGCCACGGAGCCATCCGCCTGCGGCACGCCGCGTTCCATCGCGGCTGTCATGTCTGTCGCCGCGTTGCCGATGTCGATCTGGCCGCACGCCACGTCGTATCGGCGGCCCTCGAGCGAGATCGCCTTCGTCAGGCCGGTCACCGCGTGCTTGGTGGCGGTGTAGGCGACGGCATAGGGACGCGGCACGTGCGCTGAGATCGACCCGTTGTTGATGATCCGCCCGCCCCGCGGGCTCTGCGCCTTCATAACGCGGAACGCCTCGCGCGCGCAGAGGAAGCTGCCGGTGAGATCGGTGTCCAGCACCGCTCGCCATTCGTCAAGCGCGAAGTCCTCGAACGCGGCGGGTGCGCCGAACAGGCCCGCGTTGTTGAAGAGAAGGTCGACCCTGCCGAACTCCTCGCGCGCGCGAGCGAACAGCGCGCGAACGGACTGCTCGTCAGTCACGTCGGTGGGCACGACCAAGCCGTTGGCGGCGGTCTCCGCGAGCGTCTCCTCGTGCCGTCCTGCGAGCGCCACAGACCAGCCGGCGCCGAGCAGCGCCCGCGCAACCGCCCGCCCGATTCCGGACCCGGCGCCCGTCACCACCGCGCTGCGCGTATCGTCAGCCATCTTCCGCATCATGACCAAACCACCTGGGTAACACGGCCGCGTGACCTCAACACGACCCCAGTTCAAGGAGGAGACGGAGCGCGACGGCGCCTTCCGCCGCCAGGAGAGCAGGTTCCGCGACGCGGTCTCCTCGGACGGCTCGACCGCCTTCCCGGCCGAGGACGGGCGCTACCACCTCTACGTCTCGTGGGCATGCCCGTGGGCGCACCGCACGATCATCGGGCGGCGCCTCAAGGGGCTCGAGGGCGCGGTCGGGATGAGCTGCGTCGACCCGATCCGCGACGAGCGCGGCTGGGCCTTCACCGGCGGCGAGTTCAGCGACGAGGTGAACGGCTTCGAGTTCCTGAGCGAGGCCTACGACAGGACCGATCCCGCCTACGACGGCCGCGTGAGCGTGCCGGTGCTCTGGGACAGGGAGACCGGCCGGATCGTGAACAACGAGTCGGGCGACATCCTGCGCATGCTCGACCAGGGCTTCGGCGATCTCGCGGACGCCTCGTACGACCTCTTCCCCAAGCCGCTCCGCGAGGAGATCGAGGAGCTGAACGATCGCATCTACGAGCACGTGAACAACGGCGTGTACAAGGCCGGCTTCACCACGAGTCAGGAGATCTACGAGCACGAGGTGCGCGGGATCTTCGAGATGCTCGACGAGCTGGACCGCCGGCTCGCCGATCGCCGCTACCTCCTCGGCGAGAGCGTGGTGGAGACGGACTGGCGCCTATTCACCACGCTCGCCCGCTTCGACGCCGTCTACTACATCCACTTCAAGTGCAGCCGGCGCCGTCTCGTGGACTACGAGCACCTGTGGCCGTACTTCCGCGACCTCTACCAGTCGTTCGGCATCGCGGACACGGTGAAGCTCGACCAGATCCGCGCGCACTACTACCGCACGCACCCGTCGATCAACCCGAACGGGCTCGTGGCGGTCTTACCCGCCACTAATTGGGACGAGCCGCACGGACGCGGCTAGCGAGCTGCGCAACCGCGTCGTCGGAGCGAAACGAGATGAGATGCAGGCCCGCCACCCCGGGCACAGCGATCGCGTGCTCGGCCAGCTCCCACGCGAGCTGGAAGCACTCGGCCTCCGGGTCGCCTGAGTTCTCCACGCGCGCGATCACCTCGGCCGGCACCTCCACGCCCGGCACGCGCTCGTCGAGGAAGCGCAGTGCGCGGGCTGAGCGCAGGATCGATACGGACGGCATGAGAGCCACCCGCTCGGAAAGGCCAGACGCCGCGGCAGCCTCCATGAAGCCCTCCAGGTGTGAGGGCACGAACCCGATCTGGAGCTGCAGGAAGCGAGCGCCGGCGTCCGCCTTCGCGAGCGCCCGCTCGATCCTCGCCTCGAACGGCGGCGTGCCGGCGGTCTCCACGGCGCCGACGAACAGCTTGGGCGCCGGCTCGAGCGGCCGCCCCGAGAGATAGCGCCCCTCGCCGAGCGTCCGCGCCGCGCGCACCAGGTCCACCCCGTTGAGGTCGAAGACCGGCTTCGCGCTGGGCTCGTCGCCCGCGTGCACGGCGTCGCCCGTGAGGCAGCAGAGGTTCTCGATCCCGTGCATCGCGGCGCCGACGATGTCTGCCTGAAGCGCCAGCCGGTTGCGGTCCCGGCACGTGAGCTGCATCACGGGCTCCACGCCCGATCTGAGCACGGCGATCGACACGGCGAGCGGCGAGGCGTGCGCATGGGCCGCCGTGTTGTCGGTCACGTTCACCGCGTCGACCCAGTCGCGAAGCGGATCGAGCCGCCGCTCGACGCCGGCCACTCCGCCGCCATCGACGACCGGTAGCTCGGCGGTCAGCGCAAACGCGCCGGCGCTGAGCTTGTCCTCGAGCCGTGACATGGGCCGGTAATCATGCCGTCGGCAAGGATGCAGGGGTGACGACCCTCGGCGCGATCATCGCCCACGGCCAGCTCGAGCAATGGCTCAAGGACTACGGCTACCTCGCCGTGTTCCTGCTCGTGGGACTCGAGAGCATCGGCGTGCCGCTGCCCGGCGAGACGATGCTGATCGCGGCGTCGCTGTACGCCGGAACCACACACAACCTCTCGCCGGTGCTCATCGTGGCCGTGGCCGCCGCGGGGGCGATCGTGGGCGACAACATCGGCTACTCGGTGGGCCGGACGGGTGGCTGGCGGCTTCTGCGCCGCCACGGGCACCGCGTCGGCATCGACCAGCGCAGGCTCAAACTGGGCCGCTATCTCTTCCTGCGCCACGGAGGCAAGGTGGTGTTCTTCGGCCGCTTCGTGAGCATCCTGCGCACGTACGCGGCGCTGCTCGCGGGCGCGAACCACATGCCGTTCCCGCGTTTCTTCGCCTTCAACGCCAGCGGCGGCATCATCTGGGCTGCGATCTACGGCTTCGGCTACTACTACGCGGCGCACGTCCTCAAGCAGCTCAACACGCCGTTCACCGTCGCGGCCGTGGTCCTCGCCGCGGCGGCGTTCGTGGGCGGGTTCATCTTCATCAGGCGCAACATCGACGAATGGGAGGAACGCGCCGAGCGCGCGCTCCCCGGCCCGCTCCAGTAAGCGTGTTCGGCCGGGCCGAGGGCGGGAAGACTTACGCCCACGATGGCGCGCCTGAGGCGAGAGAAGAGGCTGCGCTGGTGGGCGGTGCTCAAGCGCACGGTGAAGGAGTTCCAGGACGACAACCTCACCGACTGGGCGGCGGCGCTCACCTACTACGGCGTGATGTCGCTCTTCCCGATGGTGCTCGTACTCGTTGCGCTGCTCGGCGTTGTGGGGCAGTACCCGCAGACGAGCGACGCGATCCTGCGGATCGTCGACAGGATCGGGCCGGCCTCCGCGGTTGACACGTTCCGCCAGCCGATCGAGGGGGTGGTGCGGACGAAGGGCGGATCGGGCGCGCTTCTGGGCGTCGGCCTGCTCGCCTCGCTGTGGTCCGCGTCGGGCTACATCGGCGCGTTCATGCGCGCGTGCAACGCGGTGTACGAGGTTAGGGAAGGGCGGTCGTTCTGGAAGCGGCGCCCGCTCCAGGTGGTGGTCACGCTCGTGCTCGTGGTGCTGATCACCGGGGTGGCGATCGCGATCGTGATCAGCGGCCCGATCACCCGCGCGGTCGGCGACGAGATCGGCATGGGGAACGCGGCGGTGACCATCTTCAACATCGCCAAGTGGCCCGTGATCGTGCTGGTGCTTCTGGTGATCGTCGGCGTTCTCTACTACGTGTCGCCGAACGTGCGCCAGCCGAGCTTTCCGTGGATCACGCCGGGCGCCGTGCTGGCGATCGTCGTGTGGGCCGCGGCCTCATTTGGCCTCGCGTTCTACGCGGCACAGTTCGGCTCGTACCAGAAGACCTACGGCACGCTCGGCGGGGTGATCCTCTTTCTGGTGTGGCTGTGGATCTCCAACCTCGCGCTCCTGCTCGGCGCAGAGCTCAATGCCGAGCTCGAGCGCGGGCGGGAGCTGGCCGCCGGGCTGCCGGCGGAGAAGGAGATCCAGCTCCCGCCGCGGGCTGAGCCCTCCTCCTAGCGCGGCTGCGCGCAACTACGCGGCACGCGTGCGGTTTGTCACCGATGGTGACGTCTTCGCCCGGGGATAAGGTCGGGGCGTTCGGACTCGAAGAGGAGATGACTGGTCGATGAAGATCACGCGCTGGGCAGTAGCGCTCTGCACCGCGGGCGCGGCCGCGCTCGCAGCCGCCGCTCCCGTCACAGCCGGCGTATCGGTGGGCCATTCGGGCTGGAAGTGGGGCAACCCGCTGCCGCAGGGGAACACCATCCGGGTGCTCGACTTCAACGGAGGCACCGGCTACGCGGCCGGTGAATTCGGCACGCTCCTCAAGACCACCGATGCCGGCGCCACCTGGACCGGTATTCCCACCGGGATCACCTCCACGCTCAATCGCATCGACGTCATTTCGCCGCAGTCAGTCGTGATCGGCGGCGGCTGCTCGGCGCGGCGCTCCGACGACGGCGGCACCACGTTCCACCGGCTGCCGTTCACGCCGAGCGAGCTTCGCTGCAAAGAGCCGATCCAGTCGATGTCGTTCCCCTCCTCCAGCGACGGCTTCATCCTCTTGGAGGACGGCACGCTGCTCAGCACGAGCGACGGCGGCTCGAGCTTCACGCGCAGGACGGCCATCCCGAACACGCCGGCCAAGGGCGGCGGCCAGACGCCTACGGATCTCTTCTTCACCTCGCCCACGAACGGCGTGGCTGTCACGAGCGGCAACGGCCAGGGCGGCGTCTACCACACGGTCGACGGCGGCAACACCTGGACGCAGGCGTCGGGTGCCCTCGGCAACTTCAAGTCGGTCTGGTTCGCCGATGCGAACACCGGCTACGCGGTGGGGGATGCCGGTCTTCTCTTCACTTCCACCGACGGCGGCTCGACGTGGACTCAGCGGCCGCTGGTCGGCGCGGGACCTGCGAACTTCACCTCGATCCGCTGCGCGGGCGTGATCTGCCTGCTGGCCACCTCTGACGGCAGTCATCTGGTGCGGACCACGGATGCGGGCTTCACCGCGAGCGATGTATCGCCATCCACGCTGCCGATCTACGCGGCCGCGTTCGCCTCACCCGCGCAGGCCGTGGCTGCCGGGCAGGACGGTGCCACGGTCGTGTCGGGCGACGCCGGCGTGACCTTCTCGCCCGTGCCCGCCACGGGCGGTCGGATCAGCGGTGCGTTCAT
>DATEPK010000210.1:0-3452 GCA_035273245.1 Thermoleophilaceae bacterium | reverse complement strand
CGTGCACGGGTTGGAGGCGGCCGCCGCCGTAGAGGCGCGCATCGAGCCCGTGGGTGGTGGCCCAGAAGATCGACTCTTCGATGGGCTCGCGGTCGAGCCATTCGCGCCGCGGGCTGAGCGCCTCGTGGATCGCCAGCCCGTGGACGAGCGCGGCGAGGCCGGCCACGCGGCGGATCGAAGACTGCGCGTCCATCACGCGCACCTCCAGCGTGCCGAGCTTGGGATGCGGGCGCACGTCCCACCAGAGGTACGTGTAATCCGGCAGGTCGCCGGCGGCGAGCATCGGCTGGATCGCCTGCTCCCAGTCCTCGAAGTCACGGAACGCGCGCGGCACCTCCACGCGCGGGAAGCCGCGCCGCAGCACGAAGCGGGCGCTCGCGAGATTGGCGTCCACGCCGTGCCAGAACGGCGAGTTGGCCGCGAGGGCGTGGAGCAGAGGCAGGTGCTCGCGCAGGCCGTTGCAGGCGCGGATGGCGGTCTCCGGATCCGGCATGCCCACATGCACATGCACCGCGCAATCGGGCGTGCGGTCGACCACTCCGCCGAGGTAATCCTGCTGGTCGGTGTAGCGCGGCTGCTGGACGATCCGCACGTCGCCGAACTCCGCCGCCGGGTGGATTCCGGCTCCCATCGGGGTCGCGCCGGCGGCGATCACCGCGTCGCGAAGGCCCGCCAGCTCGTCCACCGCGGCAGCCGCGTCGCGCACCGGCGCAGAGGACAGCTCGACCTGAGCCTCGTAGATGTCGTGGCGGACCGACGCCGGGTCCATCCCGAGCGCATCCATCAGCCTGCCGCTGTCGTGCACGAGCGCGTGCGTGTCCGCCTCGACGAGGAGAAGTTCCTCCTCCACGCCGATCGTGAACTCGGCAGGCTGTCCGAACCTGTGGTTCACGCGAGCGCGCTCTCCGCGGCGATGCGCCCGAACACGAGCGCCGCCGCGAGGCCGCTCGAGTAACCGCCCGTGGAGATGCCGCCGGCGTCGGCGCCCGCGGCGAACACGCCCTCGGCCGCGCGGCCCGCCGGGTCGATGCGCAGTCCGCCGAGGGTGGTGGTGACCGCGGCGGCCACCTCTACTGTCGTCGTTCCGTCGCGGCGCTCAACCGGCGCGCCGGCCCGCTCGGCGGCCGCGACCATGTCCGCAACCGTGCGCTCGCGCACCCGCTCGCCGAGCGCGGAGTCCGCAACCACGTAGCGCGCCCGCGCGCCCGGCTGCCGAGCGGTCCATTGCACGACGTCGATCTCGGACCAGGTGCGCGTCTCGAAGCCCTCGCCATGCGCGTTCTCCACGCGCGCATACCGGGCGTAGAGCTGCGCCAATGGCACGTAGTCCTCCGGCGCGATGTTCGCCGGCGGGGCGGGCATGTTGCGCCCATAGAACTCGCCCATCCCGCCCGTCAGCGCGGCGCCGGCCGCCACCCCGAGGCGCAGGCCGTCGCCCGCGCTCCACGGGTTCGACCTGATGAGCACGTGGTCCGCCTCGGGCGTGACGTGCTCGCGCAGGAGCTCGCGGTCGCACTGGAAGCCGCCGGTGGCGAGCACCACGGGCGTGCCGTCGTCCGGCAGCTCGCGCAGCGGCTCGCCCAGGCGGACGTCGCCGGCGCGCGACATCAGCGCGTCGGTGAGTCCCTGCGTCTGAAACTTCCAACCTGAGGTGAGCGGATTCCCGGTCTCCCGCTCGAGCACTGGCGCGCCGAGCTCCTCGAGCCATGCGAGCGCCGAGTCGAGCCGCTCGTGCACAAGCCGCTGGAGCTCCGGATCGCCGTCCGGACATTCCGCGCGAAAGTCGTCGAACTCGCGATGGCGCCAGATGAAACCGCTCGACAGCAGCATCGAACCGCCGGCGCGGTCGCCCTTCTCGTACACCACAACAGAGGCCCCGAGCTCGCGCGCGCGAGCCGCTGCCGCGAGTCCCGCCATGCCTGCGCCGGCCACCACGAGGTCGGCCACTGGGTCCGCCTAGACGAGCGAGAAGCTCTCTTTGTGCTCGACGTACTCGAGCTTGACGCGGTCCGGGCCCCAGATGAACACGGCGTAGGTGTTCTCCGCGTCCTTGATGTCGGCGATCTCGAGCCCGCGCTGCTTGGCCTCCTGGATGTGCTCCTCCGCGGAGTCCACGAGCAGCGCGATGTGGTTGAGCAGGGGCCGCTCGGGCTCCGTGCCGTCGCCTCCCGGCACGAGCTCGACGTAAGAGTTGCCCACCACGAGCTTGCCGTCCTTGGCCTCAAAGCCGTAACCCAGGAGCTCCTTGAAGCTTTCGTCCGGATCCGGCACCCGCAGCGTGACGTGATGGATGTCGTAGTCCACGCCGCGGTCCTCCACGAGGCCGATGCGCAGCCCCTCCGACACCTCGAACAAGCAAGAGCCGTCTTCGCGCAACTCCATCTCGGTGCCGCTCGGCAGCGCCGAGAGCGCGTGGTCGAGGTCTCGTACCCGCAGCCCCACGTGCGCCAGCGGGCCGACGGCTCGCTCGCCCTCGGCGGCAAACAGCGTGAGCTTGCCGCGACGCGCGTCCGAGCCGACGAGTGTGAACGCCTCGGTCCGGTCGATCACGTGCATGCCCACGTGACGGGTGAGGAAGTCGGAGATCCGGTCGCGGTCGGCGACCCACAGCGCTACGTGATCGAGGGTCTTGATCTTCATCGGACGGGGAAGGTACCCCAGACGGAGCCCCACAAACTATGTCATGCCGTGAGGCGAACCGGCGCGAAGCGGGTGGGATCCTCGCCCGCGCTCTCCGAGCGGATCACGTGCATCACCGCATTGATGAGCGCGAGATGCGTGAACGCCTGCGGGAAGTTTCCGAGGTGGCGGCCCGAGCGGTAGTCGAGCTCCTCGGCATACAGGCGCAGGGAACTCGAGTATCCGAGCAGCCGCTCGCACAGGTCGCGGCCCTTCGCGACGTCGCCGATCTCGACGAGCGCCGACACGAGCCAGAACGAGCAGATGAGGAACGTCCCCTCCTCGCCGTGGAGGCCGTCGTCTGTTTCCTGAGTGCGGTAGCGCAGCACGAGCCCGTGCTCGGTGAGCTCCCTCGCGATCGCTCGCACCGTGTTCACGATCCGCTCGTCGTCCGGTGGCAGGAAGCGCGTGAGCGGCATGAGGAGGTTGGAGGCGTCGAGCGCGTCCGTGCCGTAGTGCTGCACGAACACGCCGCGCTTGTCCAGGGCGTTCGCGCAGATGTCGGCGTGGATCTCGTCCGCCGCGTCCTGCCAGCGCTTCTCCATCTTCTCGTTGTCTCCGCGCAGGCGAGCGAGGCGCGCTCCGCGGTCCGCGGCCACCCAGCACATCAGCTTCGACGAGGTGAAGTGCTGCGGCTCGCCGCGGCTCTCCCAGATGCCGCGGTCGGGCTCGCGCCACTTCTTGAGCGCCTCCTCCACCTGCCGCGAGAGCATCGGCCACAGCTGCTCCGGCAGGTAGTCGCGCGACTTGGTGTGGATGTAGACGGAGTCGAG
>DATEPK010000209.1:0-2267 GCA_035273245.1 Thermoleophilaceae bacterium | reverse complement strand
TCGAGCGGCCCGAGCGTCACGTGGCGGGAGACGTACTCGAACGACGGCACGAGCAAGCCCGGACAGACCGAGGTGGGATCCGGCACCACGCCGACGATCACGGGTCCGTACGTGGCGATCACCGACAACGCGGATCCGATCGACGTGGTGGTCTACCGGCGGGCGGACGGGGCGCCCGTCTGCACTCAGCCCGTGTTCCAGAAGGGGGCGAGCGACACCGACCAGTCGCTGGTGGCGGCAGGCAACGCGCTCGTGGCGGAGAACAACTACGGCTACAGCAGCCCGCTCGCCACCGAGAACGGCGGCAGCACGGCGCCCGGGCTCGAGCGGGTGGACATCGCGCCTGATGGCAGCGGCTGCCACGAGGTCTGGTACAGCGGCGAGCACGCGCCCTCGGTGGTGCCCAAGGTGTCGCTCGGCGCCGGCCTCCTCTACACGTACACGAAGGACCCGCGCACGGACGGCAAGGACGCCTGGTACCTCACTGCGCTCGACTTCCGCACTGGGCGCACGGTCTACAAGCGCCTGGCCGGTGAGGGCCTCGGCTTCAACAACAACTACGCGCCGGTCACGCTCGGCCCGGATGGCACGGCCTACGTCGGTGTTCTGGGCGGCCTCGCGGCGCTCCGGGATGGCTGATCGCCTGCACTGAAAGAGCCCGCTCCAGGAGGAATTGCACCGAGATAGCGGGAATGCAGGTGGGTATATCCGTCATGTGCGTATCGCATCATGCACGTAGCTGGTACACCACCGGTCGGAACGGGGAGTGGGCATGACGTTGTGGGTGACCCTTTTGCTGGTCTGGACCGCGGGAATTCCCGCAGTCCTCTTCCTCACCGCCTGCCTGGCCGCGAGGCTCGGCCAGCGGCGCGCCGAGCGGCTGCCGGCATTCCCGATGCGCGAAGGCCTGCGGGTCGCGTCGCCCGCCGGCTGTGGCCGCAGAGTCCGCAGCCACCGCACCATCAGGTCCGAGGCGCTCCGGCCGCGGGTCGGGTTCCGCCGGCGCGTCTGACACCGCCCCGGACGTCTCCGCGCGTCCCTCCCCGGCTCTAAACTCGATTGCAGATGGCGAAGTCGTCTAACAGCCCTGCCCAGCCGAGCGCCGCCCAGCGCCGCAAGGCGGCGAGCAAGCCCGCCGCCACCAAAGAGGACGGGAAGGCCGGCGCGAAGCCGCGCGGTCAGCGCAAGGCGGGCGGCAACGGCGGACAGCGTGACGGCAGCGCGCCGGCAGGCAGCGCCGCCGCGACGGTCGATTTCGACCACAAGCCGGTCGACCGCGCGGGGCCGCACGCACCGGCGGCCGTGTCCGCCGATGTCACGGAGTTCGAGCGCGGCCTGCTCGGCGATCTCCTGGCGGTGATCGAGGAGCACTCCGCCGATGCCGCCCTCACCATTGACCGCGACGCCGTGGAGCGCGCCTTCGTGTTCGCCTGCGCGCACCACGCGGACCAGCTGAGGCGCTCCGGCGAGGACTTCATCATCCACCCGGTCGGCGTCGCGAAGATCTGCGCCGGCATGCGGCTCGACACCGAGACGCTCTGCGCCGCTCTGCTCCACGACACGGTGGAGGACACGAGCGCCTCGCTCGACGAGGTGCGCGCCGAGTTCGGTGACGAGATCGCCACGCTCGTGGACGGCGTGACCAAGCTCACCGGCATCACCTTCCAGAGCCGCGACGAGCGCCAGGCCGAGAACTACCGGAAGATGATCGTCGCGATGTCCGCGGACGTGCGGGTGATCCTCATCAAGCTCGCGGACCGCCTTCACAACATGCGCACGCTCGGCCCGATGCCGAAGCAGAAGCAGATGGAGAAGGCGAAGGAGACGCTCGAGATCTTCGCGCCGCTCGCGCATCGCCTCGGCATCCACGCGATCAAGTGGGAGCTCGAGGACCTCGCCTTCGCCACGCTGCACCCGCGCAAGTACAAGGAGATCAAGGCGCTGGTGAACCAGCAGCGCGAGGAGCGCGAGGGCTACGTCGCGCGCGCCGGCCAGTACCTCCAGAAGGAGCTCGAGGCGGTGGGTATCGGCGCCGAGATCTCAGGCCGCGCGAAGCACTTCTACTCGATCTACTCGAAGATGACGAAGAAGGGCCGCGAGTTCAACGAGATCTACGACCTCACCGCGATGCGCGTGCTCGTGGACTCGGTGAAGGACTGCTACGGCGCGATCGGCGTGATCCATTCGCTCTGGAAGCCGCTGCCCGGCCGCTTCAAGGACTTCGTGGCGATGCCCAAGTTCAACATGTACCAAGCGCTCCACACGAC
>DATEPK010000208.1:0-15149 GCA_035273245.1 Thermoleophilaceae bacterium | reverse complement strand
CGGCCGCGAACGCCGGACGCCGGCCGGACGAGATCCGGCGCCTCTTCAACGTGAGCGGCAGCTTCGGGACCGGCACAGGCTTCCTGCAGGGCACGCCTGAGCAATGGGCCGAGCAGCTCACGGCGCTCACCCTTTCCACCGGCATAAGCGCGTACATCCTCGCGGTGTCGTCCGCGACGGACCTGCGGCGCTTCGCCGAGGAGGTGGCACCGGCTACGCGGGAGATGGTGGCGGAGGCGCGGGGGAGACCAGAGCATGAACCGCCTACGGCAAGGCCCGTGATCCTCGAATCGGAGGCCCCGCTGGCGGCGCGCCCGACACCCGACACCGGACACCGCGTCAGCCAAGAGCGCGCCTGGGACGAGAGCACGCGCCCGACCGGTCCGGCACCCGACCCTTCGCGCACCTACACAGCGCAGGAGCAGGCCGCCGGCCGGCACCTCATCGACGTCCACGACGCCCTGCGCGACGAGCTCGCCCAGCTCCGCGACCTCGTGGAGCAGGTTGCGGCCGGCAACACCAACCCCGCCGCCGTGCGCTCCTTCATCACCCGCATGACCATCCGTCAGAACAACTGGACGCTCGGCACCTTCTGCGAGACCTACTGCCGCACCGTCACGAACCACCACACGCTCGAGGACCGCAGCGTCTTCCCCCATCTGCGCCGCAGCGAGCAGGAGCTCGCGCCGGTGCTCGACCGCCTCGAGGAGGAGCACGAGCAGATCGCCGACATGCTCGAGCGCGTGGACCAGGCGCTGGTGGCGCTCGTGTCGTCCGAGGAAGACGGCATCGACCGCGTGGGCCGCGCGATGGATCTGCTCACCGACGCGCTGCTCTCGCACTTCTCCTACGAGGAGCGCGAGCTGATCGAGCCGCTCGCGCGGCACGGCTTTTACTGAGTGGCGAGGGCCGCCTCGAGCCGGCGCAGGCTGTCCGCCGGCCACAGCTCTTCCTCGTCGTAGTACTCCTCGAACGCCGGCGTGCCGGGCGGCAGGCTCACCCAGTCCACCTTCGAGCGGGTGAAGATGTGTACGCCGGGTCTCACGGAGCGAGGATCGTCGAGCGTGCCGCCGCGGACGAAGAAGAGCTCGGGCCGGCTGTACTCGCTGTAGACGGCGACCAGGCAGTGAGGGCAGCGATGAATCCGCTGTGGCTTGCCGCGGTCGCGCGGCGTATCGACGATCCGCGGGGTCTCGCCGAGCACCTCCACGCGGTCGGCCTCGATCAGCAGGTTGATCACGAAGGCGCTGCCGGTCTGCCGCTGGCAGTTCAGGCAGTGGCAGCAGTGGACGAACAGCGGCTCCGACGCGAGCCTGTAGCGAACCGCTCCGCACGCACAACCACCCTCGCCGGCCCTCATGGCTCGCACGGTACCGCCGGTTTCGGTGTCATGCGCGGGGGTACGGGTTGCGCATGCAAGAGCAAGAGCTCCGCTGGTGGCAGCGGGACGCGATCTATCAGATCTACCCGCGCAGCTTCTCGGACTCGAACGGCGACGGCGTGGGGGACCTGCGCGGGATAGTCCACCGGCTCGACTACCTCGCGGGCACCGAGTCGTCACTCGGCGTCGCCGCGATCTGGATCTCGCCCTTCTACCCATCGCCAATGGCGGACTTCGGCTACGACGTGGCCGACTACACGGGCGTCGATCCGATCTTCGGCACGCTCGACGACTTCGACCTGCTCGTGCGCGAGGCTCACGCGCGCGGGCTGCGCGTGATCGTGGACTGGGTGCCGAACCACAGCTCGGACCAGCACCCGTGGTTCATCGAGTCGCGCTCGAGCCGGGACAATCCCAAGCGCGACTGGTACGTGTGGCGCGACCCGGCGCCCGGCGGCGGCCCGCCGAACAACTGGCGCTCGGCGTTCGAGGCCGTCGGCCCGGCGTGGACCTTCGACGAAAGAACGGGCCAGTACTACCTCAACTCGTTCACGCCGCAGCAGCCGGATCTCAACTGGGAGAACCCGGCCGTGGAGGCGGCGATGCACGACGTGCTGCGCTTCTGGCTGCGCCGCGGCGTGGACGGCTTCCGCATCGACGTGGTGCACAAGCTCGCGAAGGACCCTGAGCTCGGCGACAACCAGGGCGGGCTGCGCCACGACGAGGACTGGCAGCCGACCATCCACGACCGCGTGCGCGGGATCCGCAGGGTGGTGGACGAGTTCGAGGACCGGATGCTCGTGGGCGAGGTGTACCTGCGCGACCTGCGCCGCGTGGTCGAGTACATCAACACGGGCGACCAGCTCGATCTCGCACACAACTTCGTGTTCCTGTTCCTGTCGTGGGACGCGCAGGCCATGCGCGCCTCGGTGGAGGACTTCGACCAGCTCGCCGATGAGGCGGCGTGGCCCGCCTGGTTCCTCGCCAACCACGACCATCCGCGCGTGGCGTCGCGCTTCGCGGACGGCACGCCGGGCAGCGGCGAGCGGCGCGCGCGGCTGGCCGCGATGCTCATCTGCACGCTGCGGGGAACGCCGTTCGTCTACCAGGGCGAGGAGCTGGGACTGGAGGGCGCCGACGTCCCTCCGGAGGCCGTCGTGGACGTCGACGGCCGCGATCCCGAGCGCGCGCCGATCCCGTGGGAGCGGCCATCCGCCGCCGGCCCCGCCGCGGGATTCACGAGCGGCAGGCCGTGGCTTCCGCTGCCGCCGGACACCGAGAGGCTGGCGGTTGCGGCGCAACTCGGCGATCCGGGCTCGACTCTTTCGCTCGTGCGCCGCATCCTCGAGCTGAGGCGAACCCAACCGGCCCTCCAGGGCGGCGCGCAACGGTACATCGACGCCGCGCCGCAGATCTTCTGCTTCACGCGCGAGAGCGAGCACGGCCGGTTCCTGGTGGCACTGAACTTTGCCGGCGAACGCGTGCGGCTCGATCTGCGCGAGGCGCCGGCGGCGGGGGCGCGAGTCGAGCTTTCGACCTACCCCGCGCGCGAGCTGGGCGAGGTGGACGTCGGTGCGCTCGTCCTCGAAGCAGATGAAGGGCTGATCCTCCGGACCATGTGACATCGCTCACGGAGCGGGTCCTGCACGGCAGGAACCGCGCCGCGCCCGCGTCCTTCTCTGGCGACACGGACTCGCACGGAAGGACTCGCCTTGACCCGCCGCCTCCTGCTCCTCGCCACCGCCTGCGTCGCCCTTATCCCCGCCTCTGCGGCGAGGGCCGCCACTCCAGGCGCGCTCGCTCAGCTCCCAGGCCTCAACGCGTGCATAAGCCGGGACGGGGCGGACGACTCGCGTTCCAACGGACAGGAATGCATCACGGGGTCCGGCCTCACAGACGTGGACGTGGCCGCGATCAGCCCCGACGGCAAGAACGTCTACGCCACCGGCTTCCTCGGTGACATCAGCATCATGTCGCGCGACCCCGCCACCGGCTCCCTCTCGCCGATGGGCTGCATCAGCCCGGACGGCACGGACGGAGGGAGTGGGTCGTGCGTGATGGGACCGGCTCTGGACGAGCCGAACGACGTGCTCGTGAGCCCGGATGGCAAGAACGTGTACGTCGGATCGTTCAGCGGGGTCGCGATCTTTGACCGCGACCCCGCCACCGGTCTGCTCAGCAAGCCGAACGGCACCTCGTGCGTGAGCGAGGACGGCTCGAACGGCGCGTGCTTCCACGGCAAGGCCGTCGGCCAGGTGGTGTCGCTCGCGATCAGCCCGAGCGGAAAGAACCTCTACGCGGCCGACCGCGGCGGCGGTGTGGCTGTCCTGCAGCGGAGCTCCGACGGATCGCTGTCCCAGTCCATGGATCCCCGGACGGGATGCATCAGCGAGGACGGCAACGATCCGGACAATCCGGGCGCGACGAACCCGTGTGTGGTGGGCAAGGCGCTGGGGAACGCGGGGAACCTCACGATCTCGCCCGACGGCAAGCAGCTTTACGTCGTGGACGACGACACGACCTCCGAGCTCGCCGTCCTGAACCGGGCCTCGTCAACCGGCGAGCTCAGCCAGGCGCCGGATGTGACGGGCTGCGTGTCGCTCGACGGAACCGACCGCCACGTCATGGGTGCCTGCTCGGTGGGCAAGGGCTTCCTGGAGGCCGGCGTGGTTCGGGTGAGCCCGGACGGCAGGAACGTGTACGTGACGGGCTTCGAGAGCAGCGCAATCGCGATCTTCAACCGCGACGCCTCCACCGGCGCCCTCTCTCAGGACCCTGGCCAGGCCGCCTGCGTGAGCGAGGACGGAAGCGACGGCCCGGAGGATCCGTCCGGAGCCTGCTCGACTGGGCGCGGCCTCGAGCTGGCGGATGGCCTCGCCGTGAGTCCTGACGGGAACTTCGTTTACGCCACTTCGGCGGTCTTCGGCGCGATCGCTGTCAATGCGCTGAGCCACCGAGGCATCATCGTCACGCCGGCCGCGCACGCGAGCGGCGGCGTCGCCGTGTTCGCACGCGATGGCGCCACTGGCGCGCTCCACCAGCTGCCAGGGAGCGCCGGCTGCATCAACGAGGTGGGCGGGCTATTCAACCTGTCTGTTGCTGATGCGTGTGCGCCCGGCATCGCGCTGCAGGGCGCCGTCGATGCCGTTCCGAGCCCGGACGGGAGCAACGTCTACGTGGTCAGCGAAGACAGCGGCGGCTTGGCGGAATTCGGTCCCGCCCCGAGCGTGCCCGCGCCGGCTCCCGGTGTGGCTACCCGCGACACCACCGCGCCGAAGGTGGATGGTTTCAAGCTCACCCACCGGGTTTTCGCGGTGGCCGCGAAGGCCACGCCCGTGTCCGCCGTTGCGCGCGGCACGGCCTTCCGTTTCCGGCTCAGCGAGTCCGCTGCCGTGAAGATCTCGATGGCGCGGCTGCTGCCGGGCCGGCGCGTGGGAAAGAGCTGCCGCAAGCCGGCCGCCAGGCTCATGCACCACCGCGCGTGCACGCGCTCGATCGTGGCCGGGACGCTGCGCCGCGCCGAGGCCGCGGGGTCCGCGAAGGTGAAGTTCAGCGGCAGGATCGGACGGCGGGCGCTGGGGCCGGGCCGCTACCGTGCCACGATCAGGGCGACGGACGCCGCCGGCAACGCCTCGGCGGACGAGGTGGCTGCCTTCCGCATCGTCGCGCGCCGTCATCCCCATTTTGTTCGGTGACGTACCTCAGGGTTTACGTTCGCTCGACTGGGTGATACTCATTGACGAGGCCATACACGACGGTTGACGTCCTTTTGACGGGGGCGTCCTCCGCGAAAAGCCTCAGGAGACGCAAGCGTGGTCAACCACCTGATGGCCACCACTCGGATCCTCCCGCCATCCGCTACCGGAGGTTCCGCATGCAAAAGCTCATAACGTCCCCTTCCCCCAGTCGTTCCAGTACCGCCAGGCGCTACGAGAATGAGTTGTTCGAGCGCTTCCAGCGCGACGGCGATATCGCTGCGCGCGCCGAGCTCGTCGAGCGCTTCCTGCCGCTTGCCCGGAAGCTGGCCCGCCGCTACGAGCGGGCGAGCGAGCCGCTCGACGACCTGGTCCAGGTCGCGAGCCTCGGCCTGCTGAAGGCGATCGACCGTTACGACACGTCGCGCGGCGACGCGTTCTCGAGCTACGCGGTGCCCACAATCCTGGGCGAGCTCAAGCGTTATTTCCGCGATTCGGGCTGGGCGCTCCACGTCCCGCGGGGGATGCAGGAGCGCGTACTCGAGGTGAACTCGGCCGTGGAGGGGCTCTCACGCGATCTCGGGCAGTCGCCGACTCCGCAACAGGTCGCCGTGAGGCTGAACATGCCGGTCGAGCAGGTGCTGGAGGCGATGGAGGCAGGCGCCGCGTACGACACCACGTCGCTCGACCGGCCGCGCCGGAGCGGCGAGGAAGAGGAGTCGGGCACGATCGCGGAATCGCTGGGCGAAGCCGAGGACGGCTACGCGCTCGTCGAGGACAGGGCGACCATCGGCCGAGGCCTGCAGTCTCTGCCTCAGCGCGAGCGGACGATCCTCTATCTGCGCTTCGCCCAGGGACTCACGCAGGCCGAGATCGCCGAGCGGATCGGCATCTCGCAGATGCACGTGTCGCGCCTGATCCGGCGAGCGATCGACCGCATGCGGCTCGTTGCGGGCGCCGTGTGAGGCGGCGCTGACATGCCGTATCTGACGTGCCCACACTGCGGAACGCGCTGCTTCAGCGTTGCGCGGCATTCCACGCGCGAGGTGTGCCCGGTTTGCGAGGCCGATCTGAAGCCCGGCCTGTCCGTAACGCAGCGGACCGATGGGAAGACTCGCTTCTGCCACGCCTGCGCGTCCATGCTCGAGCCGGGCGACGAGGTCGTGGAGGTGCTCGGCCGGCCGGTGCACGCGTCGTGCGCGCTCTACCGGCGCGGGCAGCCTGTCTGATGCTGGGCTGACGTTCGAGATGGCCCCCTTCGGGTAGCCGGTAGGTAATCCCAGAACCGGAAGGAAAGGCACATGTTCGAGAGGCTCAACACACCGCAGGAGCTCTTCAACTACAAGCTCGGCGCCGCTCTCAAGATGGAGAACACGGTGCTGTCGATGCTCGGCGATCTCGAGGAGAACGCACAGCGCGAGCAGCTCAAGCAGCAGTTCCGCCACCACGCCGAGGAGACGCAGGAGCACATCCGCAACATCGAGCAGGCGTTCCAGGCGCTCGGCGAGGAGCCCGATGACAGCCCGTGCCCCGCGATTGAGGGCCTCGAGAAGGAGGGCAAGGCCAACATCAAGAAGGCCGACGACAGCATGGTCGACGCCGTGATCCTCTCCGGCGCCGCCGAGACCGAGCACCACGAGATCGCGGTCTACGAAGGGCTGATCACGGAGGCCCAGGCGATGGGCAAGCAGGACGTGGTGCAGCTGCTTCAGAAGAACCTCGAGCAGGAGCAGCACACCCTCGAAGAGGTGAAGCAGGCGACTGAGAAGCTCGCCCAGGAGCAGTTCGCGCACGCCGCGTAGCTCGCGGCGGAGCGCAGCCTCAACGAACCCGCCGGCCGTCTGCCGGCGGGTTCATTCTTTTTCGACTGGGACACCGAATATGTGCCGCCCCATTATGTCGCTAACCATTATTGCGTGTGACATAATCAAGGCACATGGCGCGCCAAACCGCACCCACCAATCCCTTCCAGTACGGAGCGCTTGCGCTCGATGAGGCCTTCACCGATCGCGAGGCCGAGCTCCGCGAGCTGAGCGCGGACATCCGCAACGGGCAGGATGTCGTGCTCTTCGCCCCGCGCCGCTACGGAAAGTCGTCGTTGATCTGGCGCGTCGTGCAGAAGGTGGTCCGGGGCGGCGTGCTCGTCGGACAGATCGACCTGATGAGCACGCCGACGCGCGAGAAGTTCGCGGAGCGGCTCGCGAAGACGATCCACGACGAGATGGCCTCGCGCTTGTTCAAGGCGAAGGAACGGCTGGCGGTTTTCTCAGGACTGCGGGTAACGCCCACGATCACGGTGAACCCCGAGGATGGCTCGATCTCGTTCAGCTTCGACGCGCGCGCGGCCCGCGCCGACATCGATGCGACACTCGAGGAGCTGTTCGCCCTACCGGGCAGGATCGCGGCCGAGCGCGGTCGCCGCGCGGCGCTCGTGTTCGACGAGTTCCAGGAGGTCGTGGAGATCGACCCCGCGCTGCCGAAGCTCATGCGCTCGGCGTTTCAAGAGCAGCCGGAGGTCGGGCACGTCTACCTCGGCAGCAAGCGGCACATGATGGAGCGCATCTTCAGCGACGCCAACGAGCCGTTCTGGCGCAGCGCGAAGCAGATGGAACTGGACGTGATCGACCCTGAGGCCTTCAAGCCGTTCGTGGTCGACCGCTTCGAGCAGACCGGCAAGAAGATGACGGACGCCACGCTCGAGCGTGCGTTTGAGATCACCGGTGGCCACCCGTACGCGACGCAGGAGCTCTTCTACTTCCTGTGGGGGCAGACGCCGGCGGGCGGGACCGCGATCGCGCAGCGGCTCGAGCTGGCCCTTGAAGGAACGCTGCGCTCGGAGAACGCGCACTTCGGTCTGCTCTGGGACAACCTCGCGGCCTCGCAGCGGCTGGTGCTGATGGCACTGGCCGAAGAGCAGCCGGCGCACCCGCTCAGTGGCGACTACCAGCGGCGCCACTCGCTGCCCGCCACGCCAACGGTGCAGACCGCGCTGGGCGCTCTCACCCGCGCGGAGCTTGTCGTGCGCAGCGGACGCGGCGAGTACACGATCGCGGAGCCGTTTCTGGCCGAGTGGCTCCGGCGGCGCTGACGGACGTTGAGTCTCGGCGGTGCTCGCTCAAGGATCGCGGGAGCGGATCCGACCGCTGACTCATGAACCCTCCGGACGCGCCGCCGCCGGGCGCGACCCTTCTCGACGGCATGCTCGAGGACATGCTCGAGAGCCGCTACCTCGTGGTCGACGGCCACGGGCGGGTGAGCCGCTGGAGCGCCGGCGCCGAGAGGCTGCTCGGCTGGCGCGAGGAGGAGGTGACCGGGCGCTCCGCCTTTTCGCAGCCGCTGGTGTGGGCGGGAGAGGGGGTCGGGCTCTGGAAGAGCTACTTCGAGGGCGGGCAGACGGGACGCCCGCCCGCGCACACGAGCCTGATGATGCTCTGTCGCGGTGGCTGGGGCCTCGCCGTGGAGATGACGGCGGTACCCGTGCCGCTCGTGCTCGGCTACGAGTTCACGATGCTGGTTGCGGACCTCGCGGTGGGCGGCCCGGGGTCACAGAGCGCGGAGCAACTGGCGCGGGTTCACCCGCTGGCGGCGGACGCAATTGCGTCGGCACTCGGTGAGGACGCCGCCCCGCCCGACTCGGTCGCCGGTCTGCTCGTGACGCTCCGCTCGGTGGCCGAGGCCGCAGTGATCGAGGACCCGGATGCCGAGCACGCGGCCCGCGCCCTCGCGATCGACCGCGCGGAGGCCTCCGTCGAGGTAGTCGCCGACGATGTTGTGGAGGACGGCGCGGAGCCAAGCGCGACCGCGGAGGAGCTAGCCGAGGCGCAGGCGAGCCTGCACGCGGCGTCGGTGGAGGTCACGCGCCTGCGCGAGGAGATCGGCCGGCTGCGTTCTGAGCTTTCAGAGCAGGGCCAATGCGTCGAGCAGGCGCGCGCCGAGGCCGGACGCTTGGCCGCCGAGCTGGACCAGGCGGCGAGCGAGGCGCGGGAAGGACGGGACGCGGTTGCCGCCGCCGGCGCGCGTTGCACAGAGCTCGAGGCTGCGCTCTCGGCGAAGTCGGCGGAACTTGAAGAGCTCGGCAGCGCCCAGCGTGATGAAGCCGCGGAAACACAGGCGGAGCTCGAGCGGGTCCTACACGAGCTCGAGGCAGCGATCGGCGAGCGGGAGAAGCTGATTGCCGAGCGCGACCGGCTGCAGAGTGCGCTGGAAGCGGCGACCGCTGAGAGCGGCGAGCTTGCCGACCAGCGTGATCTCCTGCGCCAGACCCTGGACGAGGCCGACGTGGAGCGCGCAGAGCTTGCGGCCCAACATGACCGCCTGAGGCAGGAGCTGGAAGCAGCTCGCGCGGACCAAGAAGAGCTGACGGCCGAGCGCGACCGGCTGCAGACCGCGTTGGAGGCGGCCACCGCGGGCGGGTCCGAGCTGGACGCCGAGCGCGATCGCCTACGGGAGGCGCTGGCCGAGGCGAATGCGGAGCGCGCCGACCTCGCGGCCAATCAGGATCGTTTGCGGCAGGACCTCGAAGCGGCCAACGCGGCGCGGGCGGATCTGGCGGCCGAGCAGGACCGGCTACAGAGCGCGCTCGAAGCCGCGACGGCCGGCGGCGATGAGCTCGCGGTCGAGCGTGATCGTCTGCGGGAGACGCTGGAGGAGGCGGACTCCCAGCGCTCCGCGCTCGTGGCCGATCAGGACCGGTTGCGGCAGGAGTTGGACGAGTCAAATGCGGCGCGCGCCGAGCTCGCCGCCGAACACGAGCGGCTTGCCGCTGCGCTGGCGGAGGCCAGCTCCGAGCGGGACCAGCTGCGGCGTGAGCTCGGCGAGGCTCGTGCTGCGCTCGGCGATGCGCAGGCGGCGAGCGAGGGCGAGCGTGAGCGTGAGCGTGAGCTGCTCCGGATGGAGCTCGAGCGCGCCTCCATGCGCTGCGAGGAGCTCAGCTCCGCGCTCGACGCCAAGACCGCGGAGCTTCAGGCACTGCCCGGAAAGGCCGAGGTGGAAGCGGCCACTCGCGACCGCGATGAGGCTCGCGCCGCCCTCGCCGCTGCGCTGGCCGAGCGCGACCGCGCCGCGGAGGCGCTCGAGGCGGCGGCAAGCGAACGCGAGAGTGCCGGCGCGGCGCTTCGCCAGGCGGAGGCCGAACGCGACGACGCACGCCATGCACTCGCCGCAATGGCCTCCGATAGCGAGGCGGCACGCGCGGCGGTTGCCGAGCACGAGGCGCGGGCCGATGCCCTGCGCGCCCGGCTAAAAGAGGCCGAGCACGCCGCCGAGGAGCGGGCCGCCGAGGTGCGAGAGGCCACGCGTGAAGCGACGGAGCAGCGCGAGCGCGTTGCCGCGAGCTTCCTGGAGACCGAGGCCCTCGCGCGCGAGCGCGCGCGTGTATCCGACCTGGAGACCCAGATCGCCTCCCTCACGCGTGAGCTGGAGGGAGCGCTGGCCCGCGCAGCAGAGCACGCGCCTGTTCTGCCCGGTCACAAGGGACGGCGCCGCGAGATCACCGCGCGGCCGTTCCAGGCCGGCCTCGACGACGCCGCCGGCCCGCGCGCGCACATCGGTCTCGACGGCCGCTTCATCGCGCTGAACAACCGCTTCTCAGAGCTGGTCGGCTACTCCGAGAGCGAGTTCAGCGACGCGTACTGGCCGCCGGTTGTGGACGCCGAGAACCGCAACGAGTTGCGCCGCGCCACCGCCCGCGTCATCGCGGGCGAACTGCCGAGCTACGAGGTGAACACGCTCTACATGGCCGCGAACGGGACGCTTGTCCGCGTGGTTGGATTGCTTCGAGTCGAGCGCGACGAGTCCGGCGCCGCGACACACCTCGTACTGGACGTGGAGCCGCTGGGAGCCCTCAGCTCCTGAACATCCGTCCACACGGCGCTAATAAGAACTTGGCGCGTTAAAGCTCGCCCAGGACGGCACCGATATCCCTCACATGGGTATCGGCCGCCCAAGAACCCTCCGATCTCGCCTCCGTAGAGAGGAGAGCGGCTGGCTGATCGTGGAGATCATGATCGGAGCGGTCGTGCTCGTGATCGGCGGGCTCGCGATCTACAGCGGGCTCGACGGAGCGTCGAAGGCGTCTGGCCGGAACCGCAACCGCACCGAGCAGTCGATCCTCGCGCAGCAGGACCAGGAGCGGATGCGCAGGATGGACGCGACCGCGCTGTCGAACTACAGCAACGTCGGCACGGTGAAGGTCGGAAAGCTCTCCTACGTCGTCACGTCCACCGCCAGCTTTGTGAGCGACACGAGCGGCGCCGTGAGCTGCACGAACAGCTCGACCACCGCGCAGTACCTGAAGATCAGCTCGTCCGTCGCGGATCCCACCGGCCAGAACAAGCCCGTGGTTGAGGACAGCCTTCTGTCACCAAAGCCCGCCGATGCCGGCGCCGCGGTGCAGATCATCGATCGCAACGGCAACGGCGTGTCCGGCATCCCGATCAGCCTCGCCGAGCCGCCATCCACCTCGCTGACGACGGACAGCCAGGGGTGCGCGCTGTTCGGCTTCCTCGACAGTGGAACCTCCTACGGCGTCACGTTCTCGAAGGCCGGCTACGTCGATCCGTCGGGCACGAATCAGTTCACCGACCAACCGATCACGACCGTTCCCGGCAGCACCTCGCTGACCCAGTTCCAGTACGACCAGGCGGGCACCGTGACGGCGAACATCGTCACCGCGCCGGCGATCGGGTCCAGTGGTCCGACCGCGGCGGCGGCGACCACTCTGAGCGCGTTCAACACGCACATTCCGGGGGCCCAGTTCCGGACGTATTCGGTCAGCGGGAGCTCCGCAACGGCGGACAAGCTGTTCCCGTTCACCGATCCGTACACGTTCTACGCCGGCAGCTGTCTGACGGAGAAGCCGCCCGCCACGAGCGGCAACCTCGCGACCGCCACTGTGACGCCCGGCGGCTCCTCGACGGTGACCGTCACGGAGCCGGCGGTGAAGGTGATCACCGGAGTGGCTGGGGCACAGGTGACGCTCACCTCGAGTGATCCTGGCTGCAGCGATTCCTACGTTGCCACGGCGGACAGCAGTGGCAATGTGTGGCAGGGCTTCCCATACGGCAACTACAGCGTGTGCGTGAAGACGGGTAGCGGCTTCAGCGCCAAGTACGGCTGGGACGACATCGACAACACGGGCGACGCCGGCACGTCCAAGTCCATCAGCCCCACCGTCTCGTCGTTCAGCCGCGACAGGAGCTACTGCCCATGAGGTCGCTGCGCGGATCAGACGGCTTCACGCTGATGGAACTGGTGATGGCGATGGCGCTTGGCATGGTCGTCCTGCTCGCGGCATTCAACGTCGTCGACCGGGCCTTCTTCACCAACAAGGCGATCAGCGACCGCGAGGACTCGCTGCAGCGCGGCCGCTCGATGCTCGAGCAGATGACGCGCGAGCTGCGTTCGATGGTCTGCGTGGGCACGGCGAACGCCGTGACGGCGGCTGACGACAACAGCATCTCGTTCTACACGTACCTGGGCGATCCCACGAAGGCCGCCACGCAGAACCCCGAGTGGCACACGCTGAGCTTCGCGAGCGGGACGATCACCGAGAAGGACTACAAGGTGACGAGCACCGACCCGAGCATCGTCGTCGCCTCCACTCCGTACCGGACGGCCACGCTCTCGAACGTGTCGCTGGCGAAGGATTCGAGCGGCAACAACATCAAGCTCTTCCAGTACTACAAGTACGACCCGAGCCAGACGGGCACCGGGGCCCTGCTTCCGCTGAGCACGCCCGTTTCCACCGCCGATCAGGGCGTGCTCGCGGACATCAAGCTCACCTTCGTCGTCACGCCGACCGGTCGCACGTCCGCCACGCCGCAGTCCACCACCTACTCGGACGACGTCCTCTGGCGCAGTCCCGATCCCGACAACCCAGCCACAGTGCCATGCGCGCCCACCAGCTGAAGCTGAAAGCAGAGCGCGGGTTCACCACCGTGGTGGTGATGGGCATGCTGCTCGTGGGCATGCTGCTCGTGGCCGCGGCATACACGCTCACGAACAACGACACGTCGGTGACGCGGCACGACCAGTACTACAAGGAGGCGTACAACGCGGCCGAGGCCGGGCTCAATTGGTACTACTACCACCTCACCCAGGACGCGAACTTCTGGCAGAAGTGCACCACCGGCCCGGTGAACACGGCCGGCACCGCCTGGGCCTCGGAGGCGAAGAACACGATCCCGAATTCCGAGGCGCAGTACGCGCTGGAGATCCTGCCGACGAACATCGGCGGCACCTGCAGCGTCACGGACGGCTCCTCCATCATCAATCCGACGACCGGCGCCTTCCGGGTTCGCTCCACCGGCAGCTACCGCGGGGTGCGGCGCACGGTGATCGGCACGTTCAAGCGCACGAGCTTCCTCAACTTCATCTGGTTCACCGACTACGAGACGAACGACCCGGTGGTACCGCGGTCCGGCCTGAGTCCGTCGCAGGTGGCGACGCAGTGCACGAAGCACAACTGGGGGGCTCGAGGCACCATCCGCGACACGGCCAACTGCGAGGACCCGGCGTTCATCACCGGCGACACGCTGGCGGGCCCCGTGCGGTCGAACGACGAGTTCTACTTCTGCGGGAATCCGACCTTCGGCCGGTCTGGCAAGAAGGACCTCCTGCAGACGGCGGCCCCGAGCTTCTACTACACGTGCAGCGGCACGAATTCGAACCCCACGCTCAACAGCACCCCCCAGACGAGCCAGAACGGGCTGGTGATGCCGCCGAGCAACGCGACGCTGAAGACGCACGCGGACTGCATCCTCACAGGGCCGACGCACATCACGATCAACGGATCCAGCATCTCGATCACCCAGAACGGCGTGACCAAGACCTGCCCCTACAGCACCGGCGTGATCTACGTGCAGAACGGAACCTGCTCGAACAGCTTCACGGCCAGCGAGCAGTACCCCTCCGGAAGCGGTTGCGGCGACGCCTGGGTGCACACGGGCTCCGGCAGCAACGCGGCGGCGGTGGACCTCACGATCGCCGCGGACAACGACATCATCATCGACGGCAGCATCCTGCGGAAGTCCGGCACGTCGGCTGCGATCGGCCTGATCGCGAACAACTTCGTGCGCGTCTACCACCCGTCACGCGACAGCCGCGGCCGCTGCACGAGCAACTTCACGCCGAGCTCAGGCGAAGACGCGGGCGTCGGCGTGCTGTCGAACCCGGAGATCGATGCCGCGATCCTCTCGCTGAAGCACGGCTTCATCGTCGACAACTGGGACTGCGGCGCCCCGCTCGGCACCTTGAAGGTGGTCGGGGCGATCGCGCAGGAATACCGCGGCACGGTCGGCACCTTCAACTCGAGCGGAGTGGTGTCCGGCTACCTCAAGAACTACACGTATGACGACGCGCTGCGCTACCACGATCCGCCGTACTTCCTGGATCCGGTTCAGGCCGGCTGGGACATCCAGTCCGAGACCGAGCAGGTTCCGTCGCACTAAGTCCGGCAGAGCACCTGGTAAACAGAGGTGAAGCCGGTCTCGAAGCCGTTGCGCGCGGCGCGCAGGTAGAGGCGCCAGACGCGCACGCGCTCGTCTCCCGCGAGCCGCCTCGCCTCGTCGATGTTCTCGTCGAGGCGCCGCGCCCAGTGGCGCAGAGTCTCGGCGTAGTCCTCGCGGAAGCCCTCGATGTGGATCGCCTCGAAGCCGGCGCGCTCGATCGCGGCGAGCACGCGCGAGAGCTGTAGCGGCGCGCCGTCGGGGAACACGTAGCGGTCCGAGAAGGGGCCGCCGATCACGTCCCCCGGATCGAGCCGCGCGATGCCGTGGTTGAGCAGCATCCCGCCCGGCTTCACCAGCTCGCGCAGCCGCTCGGCGTAGAGGTCGATCTTCTCCTCGCCCACGTGCTCGACCATGCCGATGCTGGCGATCGCGTCGAAGCGCTCGCCGCTGATCTGGCGGTAGTCCATCACGCGGAAATCGACCTTGTCCGCGAGCCCCGCCGAGGCCGCCCGCTCGCGCGCCACGCGCGCCTGCGGCTCCGAGAGGGTAATGGCGGTCACGTGCACGCCGTGACGACCCGCCGCGTGGAGGGCGAAGCTGCCCCAGCCGCAGCCTACGTCGAGC
>DATEPK010000207.1:0-3001 GCA_035273245.1 Thermoleophilaceae bacterium | reverse complement strand
CTACGCACTAGGCACTCAAAACTCGCTGCGGCGCTGCGCGCCATTGATGCGCGGAGACAAGTTGTATACAGTTGTCAGTAAGCTCGCTACTGACTTCTGGACGGAGGCCTGAATGCCACTTCCCTACTCGCGAGGAGAGATAAAGGACCGCGCGCGCACCGAGTGGGCGGGCTGCTGCAACGTCACGCTGCCGTCGTTCAACGAGGACTTCAGCGGGCTGAATGAGGGGGGCATCCGCCACGACGTGGAACACGCGGCGGAGCTCGGTTACTGGGGCACGCTCGTGGCCTCCGAGTGCGGCACCACGCTCGATGAGTACATCCGCTTCATGGAGATCGCCGCGGACGCGGCGCCCGAAGGCTTCAAGCTCGTCGCTCACCTGAGCTTCTCCACGGTGGACGAGGGCGTGAAGGCAGCGCAGGCCGCCGAGTCGATCGGCCTCGAGGCGGCGCTGCTCTCGTACCCGCCGATGTTCGTGCCCAAGTCCTCGAGCGAGATCGTCGAGCACACGCGCTACGTGGCGGACAAGACCGACATTGCGCTGATCCTCTTCGGCGTCGCCACCTGGGGCTTCAAGCCGCTCCATCCCGCCGGCTTTCCACTCGACGCGCTCGAGGAGATGGCCAAGTTCGAGACCGCGGCCGCGCTCAAGTACGAGGGGGGCGGCTCGGCCCTGCACTCAGCGTTCGCCGAGGCCCACAAGCGCTGCTCAGAGCACGTGATCGTGATGAACCCGATGGAGATGCACATGCCGAGCATCGTTGAGAACTACGGCGTGCGCTGGTTCGGCACGAGCGGCTACGAGTCATTCGGGGACCGGGTGCCGCGCGTGCTTGCGGCGCTCTCCGAGGACCAGTTCGACGACGCCATGGAGATCTTCTGGAGCTACCACCCCGGGCGCGAGGCCAAGGGGCAGTTCCACGCGAGCTTTGCCGGCGCGCACTTCATCCACCGCGTCGGCTGGAAGTACCTCGGCTGGCTCCAGGGCATGAACGGCGGCCTTCTGCGGATGCCGCACATGCGCCTCCAGCCGGGACAGATGAAGGCGCTGCGCGCGGGGCTTGCCGCCTCGGGATTCGACCTGCCGAAGGACGACGCGGACTTCTACGCGGGACGCATCCACGCATGAGCCTGTTCCTCGGCTCGGAGGACGTGCGCGCGCTCGCGTCGCAGGACGTCCTCATGGACGCGGCGCGCGCTGCCGTCCAGGCCGAGCGTGACGGCACGGTGGTGATGCCGCCGCGGCTCGACGTCGATCTGCCCACCGGCTTCCTGCGAGTGATGCCCGCTTCGATGGGCGAGCTGATGGGCGTGAAGGTGATGACGCTCGTGAAGGGCCTCGGCAACCGCTACCTGCTGCTGCTCTACAGCCAGCCCACAGGCGATCTGCTCGCGCTGCTCGATGCCGACGAGATCACGCGGCTGCGCACCGCGGCAACCACGGCCCTGGCCGGCCAGATGCTCGCGCCCGGCGGGACGTCCCGCCTGGGGGTGCTCGGCAGCGGCTTCGAGGCAGAGAGCCATCTGCGTCTGCTCGCGAGCGTGTGGCCGCTCACGCGCGTGACCGTCTACAGCCCGACGCGCGAGCGCTGCGAGGCGTTCGCCGCGCGGATGTCCGAGGAGCTTGGGGTGAGCGTGATCGCGGTCGAGCGTCCGGAGGACGCGGTGTGTGAAGCGGAGGTGTCCGTGCTCGCCACGAAGGCGACGGCGCCGGTGGTCGACGGAAGCGTGTTCCCCTCGGGGGCTGTGGTTCTCTCGATCGGCTCCACCCGCCCCGATCTCCGGGAGCTCGACCGCAACGCGTTCGGCCGCGCCGGCGCCGTGCTGGTTGACGACGCCACCCAGGTCCGGCTCGAGTCCGGCGACGTGATCGACGCGCTCGGCTGCGGAGCCCTCAGCGGTGAGGAGATCGTGTCGATGGCACAGGTGGATGGCGAGCTCGGCCGGCTCGCGCGCGACGGCGGCGGGCGCGACCTGCTCACCTTCAAGTCCGTGGGCACCGCGGTGCAGGATCTGGCGCTCGCTGGCAGCATGCTCGACGCAGCCAGGGCCGAGGGACGCGGGCGAGAGCTCGGCGAGCTCGTGAGCCTCAAGGAGTTCGCGCTCTCGTCCGGCAACTTCCCTCCGGTGGCGAAAGGAGCGGCGTGAGCGAGCGCGCGCGGGTGGGTTGGGAGAAGGCGAGCGGCACCTACTACGAGATCTTCGGGACAAGCGACGGCGCGCCGCCGATCGTGTTCATCCACGGCGGCGGCGCCACCGGCGCCTGCTGGCGAGCAACCGCGGACGGGCGCGTGGGCTGGGCGGACCAGCTCGCCGAGCGCGGCTACGAGTGCTGGCTCACCGACTGGCCGGGCACCGGCCGCTCCGGCAACCGCAACGGGCTCGAGATCGAATACGGCGACGTGGTGGACGGCTACCGTCGCCTGCTGCGCGATGTGATCGGGCAGCCCGTGGTGGTGGTTTGCCACTCGATGGGCGGGGCGGTGACCTGGCAGCTCGTCCAGCACGAGTCCGACCTGGTGGCCGGTGTGGTGTCGGTCGCGGGCGCCTATCCCGCCAACGTGGTGGCGAAGTCCGAGGTGGTGTCAGACGATGGCGACGTGGCCGAGATCGTGTTCGCCGACACCGGCGTGCAGATGACCGTGGACCGCCGCGTGATGAACCTCTACGGCGACGGCTACATCTACCAGCAGGGCATCGCCACGAGTACCCGCTTCCCGCGCGACAAGGTGGACGAGTTCCGCGCCGCCCTTGTGGGGCTGCCGCCCAAGATGCTGCTTCAGCGCCTCGGAGTGCTCGAGGGCATGCCGATGGTGGACCAGCCCGCGGGCTTCGAGGGCAAGCAGATCCGGCTGATCGTCGGCGGCGAGGACCCAGCGCACACGCGCGAGATCGAGGACCGCACGATCGGCCTCCTGCGCGGCTGGGGCGCCGACGCCGAGCTCATCTGGCTGCCCGAGCGCGGCATCGAGGGCAACGCCCACTTCCTGATGTCCGAGGA
>DATEPK010000206.1:0-9984 GCA_035273245.1 Thermoleophilaceae bacterium | reverse complement strand
TCGTTCTCGCGCGCGAAGCGCGCGGCGCGGATCTTGCCCTCAACCCCTCGCACCCCGAAGCCGCCGGGAATGAGGATGCCGTCGCACTCCTCGAGCTGACGTTCCGCCTCGGCGCGGTCGAGGCCCTCCGCGTCCACCCAGCGCACGTCGATCTTCGCGCCGTGGTGGATGCCGCCGTGGCCAAGCGCCTCGATCACCGACAGGTACGCGTCCTCGAGCTGGATGTACTTGCCGACGAGGCCGATGCGCACCGTGTCCTGGGCGGCGTCGCCGCGCTTCACGAGCGCCTCCCACTCGGCGAGCTCCGGCGGGTCGGCCTCGATCCTGAAGTGGTCGAGGATCTGGTCGTCCACTCCCTCTGCCCGGAAGTAGAGCGGGACCTTGTAGATGGAGTCGACGTCGCGCGCGGAGATGATCGCCTCAACCGGCAGGTTGGCGAACAGCGAGATCTTCTCCCTGATGTCGCGATCGAGCGGACCCTCGGAACGGCACATCACCATGTCCGGCTGGATGCCGATGCGACGCAGCTCCTGCACCGAGTGCTGCGTGGGCTTCGTCTTCAACTCGCCGGCGTGGCCGAGGAACGGGACGAGCGTGAGGTGGATGAACATGCAGCGGTCGCGCCCGTGGTCCACCTGGAACTGGCGCAGCGCCTCGAGGAAGGGGAGCGACTCGATGTCGCCCACGGTGCCGCCGATCTCGGTGATCACGATGTCCACGTCCTGCGCCTCCGCGACGAGGCGGATGCGCTGCTTGATCTCGTCGGTGATGTGCGGGATCACCTGCACGGTGCCGCCGAGGTAATCGCCGCGGCGCTCGCGCCGGATCACGGTGTTGTAGATCGCGCCGGTGGTCACGTTCGACCCGCGCGTGGTGTTCACGTCCGTGAAGCGCTCGTAGTGGCCGAGGTCGAGGTCGGTCTCGGCGCCGTCCTCGGTCACGAACACCTCGCCGTGCTGGAACGGGCTCATCGTGCCGGGGTCGACGTTGATGTAGGGATCGAACTTCTGGATCGTTACCCGCAGGCCGCGGGACACGAGCAGCCGGCCGATCGAGGCCGACGCGATTCCCTTGCCGAGCGCCGAGACGACGCCCCCTGTCACGAATATGAAGCGGGTTTCCCGCAGACGATCAGGCATTCACGCTCTCCCGAGTGAGTCTAATTGACGAAGGATCGGAGCCCGCTCGATCAGCTCGGAGAGCGAACGGAATTCCCCGTAAACAGTGGCAATTGCGATGACGCCCAGGGCGATCGCCTGGCCGAGGGTGGACAGCGCGAGCACCATCCACACCCCCGCCACGGCGCCGAGCACGTTCGAGCCCGTGTCACCGAGCATTGCGCGCTCGCGCAGGTCGAGCGGCAGCAGTACGAGCGCAGGGCCGGCGAACAACCCGACGGTCCAGAGCGGATGAACGTCCGAGGCGCCGATGGTGAGCCCGGCGCCGAGCAGGACGAGCGCCTTGATCGACCGTCCCGGCCTGAGGTCGAGCAGGTTGAAGAAGTTCGTGGCCAGCACGAGCAGCGCGGCCGACAGCAGGTACTCGCCGGCGGAGGCGCCGCGGCCGCTCAGCACGAACAGCGCGGCGCCGAGCGAGCCGGCCGCCTTGAGCGCACCGGTGGAGAAGCCGCCGGACAGGGTGGCTCGCGCATGGCCGCGCCAGCCGCGCGGCTGACCCTCGCGTCCGCTGCCCACGAGGTCGTCGAGCAGCCCGAGGAGGGCCACCGCGAAAACGTACGTCACGGCGAGACCCGTATCCGAGGTGAACACCTTCGAATCGCCGAGCTCGTCGATCAGCGCGAGCGGTATGAGCGCGACAAGCGCCGACGCAACGATCGCCACTCCGCCAGGGAAAGCGACCTCGGATCCCCGATAGTTCTGCCGCGCGAACCCCTGCCGCCGGAGGCCCCGCACGGCGGCCGGCACGACCCCGACCGCCACTCCCAGCGAGACCAGGAACGGCAATGACTGCACTTCCCAAACCTAGCGCCCGCCCCGGACGCGCCCGGGGCGTGCCCCTAGCCCGAGCCGATCGGCAGCTTCGGCAGCGGCTGCGCGCCGCCCTTCACGCCGTAGGCGCCCTTCTGGCCGGTGAGCACGAACACGAGCGCTATCTGGCCGCCCGGCAGGTCCACGCTGTCGACGCTCGACATCCCGTGGTCCTTGTACCAGCCGACCTGGGAGGGATCGGTGCTCTGCTGCTCCACCCCCACGGTCTGCACTCCCTCGGACTTCAGCCCATCGGCCAGCCCGTTCTCGAACCCCTCGCGCAGCGCCTTGTCCGAGTCGCTCTCCTGGTCGGGCGGCGGCGAGCGGTAGTAGACGACGAGGCCCGCGCCGTGGAAGTCGCCGCGCATCGCGTCGGGCAGCGAGCGGTGCATCCGCACGGCGACGCCCGTGCCGTTCACGATCGAGCGCACCACCCGGCGTGCGAATCCCTGGATCGCGGTGGGGTTGCGGCCGCGCACTCCCGCGGCCTGTTCGATCGCGTCCAGCTGTGACGGCACGTCGAAGGTCGAGACCGAGCTCACCGTCCCGCCGGCTGTCTCCACCGTCTGGCGCACGTCGGACTCCACGCTCCCCGGCAGCGAGCCCGTGGCGACGATCGCCACCCGCTGCCCGCTCAGCTCGCCCTGCACGAGCATCGGCAGCGCGCTCGAGATGATCTTGTCGCGCTGGCTGAGCTGCGACTGCGCCTGGCTCGCCGCGTTGCGCGCGTTCAGCACGTCGCTGTGGAGCGACGACCGGATCCCCTTGTCGGCGTCTGACACCAGCGAGTTGCCGATCGTCGCGCCAAGCAGGATGCCGATGGCGAGCGCGAGGAACACGGCCACGAGCGAGAGCGCGTGGTAGCGAAAGTCGAACATCCGTTACTTCAAGCCAAGCAGGATCTGCAGCTTGAGCCAAAGAAGATCGAACAACGGACCCAGGTTCCGGGAGAACGCGATGATCACGACGAGCGCCAGCAGCGCCGCGCAAACGAGGAACACGAGCGGGCCGCGGCCGGCGGACGGGCGGTATAGGCGGCTCACGCCCTTGGCGTCCACGAGGATCTCGCCGATCCGCAGGCGCGTGAGGAAGGTGGACGACATTCCGGCCCGGTTCTTCTCGAGGAACTCGACCAGGTTGAAGTGCGAGCCCACCGCCACGATCAGCTCGGCGCCCTTCTCCGCGGCCACGAGCATGGCCACGTCCTCGCTCGTGGCGGGCGCGGGCACGAGCTTGTAGCTGAGGCCGAGCGCGTCAAGCCGGTCGCGCCCCGGTGCGCGGCCGTCCGGATAGGCGTGCACCACCAGCTCGGCCCCGCACTTGAGAGCGGCATCGGTGGCGGAGTCCATGTCGCCCACGATCATGTCGGGCTTGAAGCCGGCCTCGAGGATGGCGTCCGCGCCGCCGTCGACGGCGACGAGCACCGGCCGGACGTCGCGCACGTAGGGGCGAAGGATGCGCAGGTCCTTCTGGTGGTCCACCCCGCGCACCACCACGAGCGCCGGCCGGTCGCGGAACTTGGTGTCGAAGTCCGGGAGATCGAACCTGCCCGCGAGCAGGTCGCGCTCCTCGCGGATGTGGTCCATCGTGTTCTCGGCAAACGACTCGATCGCCTCGCCGATGCGCTTCCGCGCCTGCTCGTGGCCGCGCCTGACGGTCTCGAGGTCCTGCACCGTGCCCTCGGCTATCAGGTGCCCGTCACGCATCACCTTCCCGGCGGACACGCGGATCTCGTCGCCGTCCTTCAGCTCCTCGAACAAGGGAGCACCCGGAGCGTCCACCAGATGCACGCCGCTCTCGGCGAGGATCAGCGGACCGCTGTTGGGATAGCTGCCCGACGACGACGGCGCCACGTTGATCACACAGCGGATCCCGCGCGCCACGAGATCGTCCGCGGATACGCGGTCGATGTCCTGGTGGTCCACGATGGCGATGTCGCCCGCCTCGAGCCGCTTCACGAGCCGCTTGGTGCGCTTCCCGAGCTTCGCCGGGCCGACGTATTCGGGCGCGCGGCCGTTGCGCCCGTTCGCGGACGCGCGCGGTGCGCCGTTACGCGGCGCGCGACGTGTGAGGCGTGGGGCGGCCATTTTCGCGACTGGCCCGTGCGGCCGCGTGCCAGTCTACGCGGCTTTCGGGGGTACCGAGTGCGGGGCTACCCGCTCCTACGCAGCGGCAAGCAGCTCTTTCGCATGGCGCCGTGCTCCGCTGTCGGAGGTGTCAGCGCCCAGCATGCGGCACAGCTCCTCCACCACTCCATCTCCGTCGAGCTGCGCCACCTCGGCCCGCGCCAGCTCGCCTGCCTGCTGCTTCTCGATCGCGAAGTGCCGGTCCGCGAGTGACGCGATCTGCGGCAGGTGGGTGATGCACAGCACCTGCCCGCCTCGCGCGAGGTCCCGCAGCTTCTCGCCCACCACCCGGGCCGTCTGGCCTCCGATACCGGCATCCACCTCGTCGAAGACGAGCGTGCGCCCGGCGCCACCGCCGCTCGCCAGCGTCATGAGCGCCAGCATCACGCGCGAGCTCTCCCCGCCCGAGGCGGTCTCGCGCAGCGGCTGCGGCGCCACTCCCGCGTTGGGCGAGATCATGAACTCCACGCGCTCGTCGCCCGTTCTACTGCGCGTCTCGCGCGCCTCGATCCGCACTTCGAAGCTCGAGCCTTCCATCGCCAGGTCCGCGAGCTCCTTCAGCACCGCCTTCGCGAGCTTCGGGGCGCCCTTGCGGCGCGCGGCGCCGAGCGCGGCGGCCTGCCGATCTGCATCCGCCCGCGCCTCAGCGAGCTCGGCCTGCACGGCCTCGAGCGCCGAGCCCGTGTCCTCGAGCAGCGCCAGCTCAGCGCGGCAGCGCTCCGCATGCTCGAGCACCGCCGCGACGCTTCCGCCGTGCTTTCGCTCGAGCCGGTCGTACAGGGCGAGCCGCTCCTCGGCCTCCTGCAGCCGCTCGGGATCGCCGTCGAGACCCGCCTCGTACCGCCGCAGCTCCGCGCCAAGGTCCTCGGCCTCGATCCTCAGCTCGCGCAGCCGCGCAGCCAGCGCGTCGAGCTCCGGGTCCGCGCCCGCCACCGCATCGGCAAGCCGCTCCGCGTCCGCGAGTAACAGCGAGACACCCGGGTCGCCGCCCTCGGGCGCGATCGCCTCGGCGCCGCCACCCGCTGCGGCCCGGAGGCCGTCGAGCGCCCGCAGGCGCCCGCGCTCGGACAGGAGCTCCGCCTTCTCAGCCTCGTCAGGCGCGAGCGTTTCGATCTCCGCGAGCTCGTAGGCCAGCAGATCGCGCTCGCGCTCGCTGGCGCCCGCCCGCGACCGGAGCTCCTCGAGCCGCCGCTCGAGTGCGAGCACGCGCGCGTGCGCCGCCGCAAACTCCTCGCGCGCGTGAACATGGTCCGGGCCGCAGAACGCATCGAGGGTCTCGAGCTGCGCCGACGACACGACGAGACGCCGGTGCTCGTGCTGCCCGTAGAAGGCCACGAGCCGGCCGCCGAGCTCCGCGAGGTCGGCCGCCGTGGCGGAGCGCCCCTGGATATACGCGCGCGAGCGGCCCTCGGCGCTCACCCGGCGCGCCAGCACGATCTCAGGCTCGTCCTCGGGAAGCCGCTCGAGCAGCTCGGCGAGCGCTGGATCCTCGAGGAGCCCGGGCGGCGGCGCGAACACGCCCTCCACGTAAGCCTCGGGCGCGCCCGGCCGCACGATCCCCGGCCGCGGCTTGCCGCCCAGCAGCAGGTCAAGGGCGTGAGCGAGCATCGTCTTTCCCGCGCCCGTCTCGCCCGTGACCGCGTTCAGGCCGTCGCTGAGCCGCAGCTCGGCACGGTCGATCAGCAGCAGGTTTTCCACTCGCAGCTCGATGAGCACGAGACCTGTCTACCACCCGGCCCCGACGGATCCGCATCGAACAAGCGTTCCCGTTACGGAAGTGTTGCATCAGTGTCAGAGGTCTTACGACCAAAGTCCAATGGCGCTTTCGACCCGCCGCGCCTCACCATGCGCCCAGTCCGCGCTGGTCCCGGACGCGAATCACAGAAGAGGAGTCCCGATGATCAACCTCACCTTCGTCCGGCGGGGCGCGCTTGCCCTGTCGGTAGCGGCCGTTCTGGCGGCGGCCCCAACAGCCGCCCTCGCCTCGGGCGGCTCAGGCAGCGGCGGCAGCGGAGGCGGCGGCGGAACCACCACGACGTCCCCCACGCCGACCTCGACCTCATGCGCGAAGATCACGAGCTTCAGCAACAGCGACCGGCTGAACTGGGGCAACGGCTCCCTGATCCAGACGGCCTACTCGGTCGACAACAGCTGCTCCAACTGGGTCGAGGTGGATGCCGCTTACGTGAACAAGGCCACCGGCATCACGGAGCAGGTGAGCGGCGCGATCGTGTCGGCGAACAGCACCGGGATCGGCACCCTGATGTACGCCGGCGCCCCGTTCTCGACCTCTTACACGATCAAGCTGACGGTGACCGACTTCACCTTCGCCCAGCTCGATTCCCGCACGGCCTCGTACACCACGAGGAAGGCGAACCAGCAGCAGCCCGGGCTCTAGCGCGAGTCCCCGGATCCGGCGGCGGGCGCTACGCGCCGCTCGCCGCCGGGTCCTTGCGGCCCCAGCCGAAGTAGGCGAGAGCGCCGAGCGCGTTCAGGCAGGCCAGCCGCCAGACCCACTTCCTGCCGCGTACCTCGGACTCGGGCCGGCGCTGCAGGTCGCGCTGGGCCGCGGCGATCAGGGGAAGCGCGACCGCGAGCACGCCCATCACCCCCGCACGCTGCCGCGGCGACATGTCCTTGAACTTCTTCTTCCTGGCCATACGCGCGGCTACAGCGTACGCCTAGGAAGCGAGCCGCCCGAACTTCTCCCGCAGACGGTGGTAGAAGTTCGACCCCGGGCGCTGGGCGAGCAGCACCTTGTCCGGCTCGAAGCGAATGTCCATCTCCGCGTGCGGCTCGAGCGCGCAAACGATCCGCCCGTCGGTGGTCACATCCACAGGCTCGCTGTCCGATCCGTTCTGCACGCTCAGCACAGCGTCGGTGGCGACTACGAGGGCCCTCGCCGTGAGCGTGTGCGGGGCGATGAACGACACCACGTAGCCCTGCACTCCCCAGGCGAGCACCGGCCCGCCGTTGGCGAGGTTGTAGCCGGTGGAGCCCACCGGCGTGGAAACCACGAGCCCGTCGCAGCGCACGCTCCCGAGCTGGTCGGGCCCGACGCTGTACGCCAGCTCCGCCACGCGGTTGTTCGCGCGCCGGTGGAACGAGATGTCGTTGACCCCGAGGTGCACCTCGCCACCTGTCTCGATGGAGAGCGCGGGCATGTGGATCAGCTCGTAGTCGCCCTCGAGCACGCGGCGGATCCCCTCGTCCAGCTCGTCCCGCTCCACCGTGGCGAGGAAACCGATAGCGCCGAAGTTGAAGGAGAACACCGGGACGCGGCGCCCCGCGAACGTCCGCATCGCGCGCAGCATCGTGCCGTCGCCACCGAGGACGACCGCGACCTCCGTCCCGTCCTCATCGGGGTCAGCGCCCAAGATGAGCCCGTCGCGAGGCTCGAGCCCGTGCTTCTCGACCTCCTCGGCGTCCACCCGCACCTGCACGCCGGCGGCGAGCAGCTCGTCGATCACCTTGGTCACACCCGTCGTCGTCTCCTCGGCGGCCTGGTGGGTGAGGATCGTGACGACGCCAGGCCGCTTCACGGCTCCACCTCGCGCGCGGCCGGCTCGATGTCGGCGACCGCGCCGGCGCGTCCCGCCTCCGCGATCCAGATGAAGCTCTCGCGGTTGCCCGCCGGACCGGGCAGCCCGGAGGACGCGAAGCGGAGCACCGAGTAGCCGAGCGCATCGACCGCCTGGCCGACGGACACGAGCGCCGCGCGCCTGTCGTCGCCCGAGCGCACCACACCGCCCTTCCCCACACGCTCGCGCCCGACCTCGAACTGCGGCTTGACCAGCGCGAGGCAGTCGAAGCGACCGGCCGCGCAGGAGAGCACCGCGGGCAGCACCTTCGTGAGCGAGATGAACGACACGTCCACCGTGATCAGATCGGGGGCGTACGGAAGATCGCCGGGCTCGAGCGCCCTCGCGTTCGTGCGCTCGATCGGCGTGACGCGCGGATGGTTTCGCACGGTCCAGTGGAGCTCGCCATATGCCACGTCGAGCGCCACGACGTGCTCGGCTCCGTGCTGGAGCAGGCAGTCGGTGAATCCGCCGGTTGAGGCGCCGACATCGAGGCAGCAGCGGCCCCGCGGCTCGACGCCGAACGCCGCCAGCGCGTTCGCGAGCTTCACGCCCCCGCGCGAGACGAAGCCGGGCAGCTCGTCGACCGCGATATCCGCATCGCCGGGCACGAGCTGGCCCGGCTTCTGCGCGCGCTCGCCCCCCGCGCCGAGCCTCACCTCTCCCGCCATCACCGCGGCCGCGGCCCGCGAGCGCGACTCGAACAGCCCCCGCTCCACGAGCAGCGCATCCAGGCGCGTCTTCGCCATCGGCGCAGGGTATACGTGAACAGGCTCACACAACTCTGCCCGGCTCGCGGGTACGTTCGAAACGTGCGTCGCACCAAGCCACTCACGATCGAGCTTCACGCAGCGCTCGAGCTCGCCCTCGCGGCGGCCTTGATGCTCGTCCCCTACGCGGCCGGACTCGCTCCAGCCGCGATCATGGTCGGCATCGGCATCGGCGCGCTCCTCGCGGGGCTCGCCATCTCCGGTTCCGATCCGGCGAGCCGCGGCGGCCTCCCGCTGTCGGCGCACGCCACCTACGACTGGGCGATCGGCACCGCGCTCCTATGCGCCGGGATCGTGCTCGGCCTCGCGGTCGGATCCCACGCTCTCATCCTCTTCCTCGCCGCCGGAATCGCCGAGTTCGCGCTAGCCGGCTCGACGAGCTACCGCCCCACGAGGGCATAGATCTTCACTCACACGATCAACTCACACATACGCATCACTCCTCCCTCTCGCGGCCCGCTTCCCCGGCGGGCCGCGACCCTTTTCGGGAGCGGTGTGCGGAGGGCCTAGGCGGACTGAAGCGCGCGCGGGTCGAGCACGGCCTCGACCACCCGCTCGGCGATGGCGGCCGGGGTGAGCCCGACCTCCTCGTGCAGCAGCGCGGGCTTGCCGTGGGCGACATAGCGGTCGGGCAGCCCCACGCGCAGCAGGTGAGTGTCGGCCGCTAGCCCGCGGTCGAGCATCGCCTCGCCCACCGCGGATCCGAACCCGCCCATCAGAACGCCGTCCTCGATCGTCGCGATCAGATCGTGCTCCGCGGCCAGCGACTCGATCAGGTCGGTGTCGAGCGGCTTTGCGAAGCGCGCGTCCGCCACGGTCACGTCGAGGCCATGCGCCTCGAGCTCCTGAGCCGCGCCCAACGCAAGCGAGACGCCGAACCCGTAGCCGACGAGCGCCACGCGCTCGCCCTCCCGCAGCACCTCGCCGCGGCCGATCTCGATCCGCTCGGGCCGCCTCGGCAGCGGCACGCCCTCGGCCTCGCCGCGCGGGTAGCGCAGGGCGATCGGCCCGCCGTCGTAGAGCGTGGCGGTGCGAAGCATGTTCACGAGCATCGCCTCGTCGCGCGGCGCCATCAGCACGATGTTCGGCAGCGGGCGCAGGTAGGCGATGTCGAAGGCGCCGTGGTGGGTGGGGCCGTCGTCGCCGACGAGGCCGGCCCGGTCCATTGCGAACACCACGTTCAGGTTCTGGAGGCAGACGTCGTGGACGATCTGGTCGAACGCCCGCTGCAAAAAAGTGGAGTAGATCGCGGCGACCGGCTTCATCCCCTGGAGCGCGAGACCCGCGGCGAACAGCACCGCGTGCTGCTCGGCGATGCCCACGTCGTAGTAGCGCTCCGGCATCTCCTTCTGGAGGATGTTGAGCCCGGTGCCCGAGTTCATGGCTGCCGTGATGCCGCAGACGCGCTCGTCGCGCTTGCACTCCTCCACGAGCGCCTCGCCGAACACCGTCGTGTACTGCGGCGGCGCCGGCTTGGCGAAGCGCGCGGCTCCGTTCTTCTTCGGAGCGGGCGCCGGGG
>DATEPK010000205.1:0-11757 GCA_035273245.1 Thermoleophilaceae bacterium | reverse complement strand
GCTCGCCGAACGGCTCGCGGCCCCCGTGCTCACCACGTACATGGCGCGCGGCCTGCTGGGCTCCTCACATCCGTGTGCGGTGGGCCTTCCGCCGCACCTGCCGGAGGCGGGCCGCCTGTGGGACGAGGCGGACGCGGTGCTCGCCATCGGTACCGACTTCGACGGGATGATGACCCAGAACTGGGCGATGCCCCGGCCGCGGCATCTGGTGGCGATCAACGTCGACGCCGCCGACGCCGCGAAGAGCTACGAGCCCGAGCTCGTGCTGGAGGGTGACGCCGCGGCCGTGAGTGCCGCGCTCGCCGAGCGGCTGCCCGCGCCACGCGGGGTGGACGCCCTCCGCGCCCGCCTCGCGGAGGTGCGACGCGAGGCGCGCGCGAGGCTCGAGAACGAGCATCCGGACGAGATGCGGTTCCTCTCCGTCTTCGCCTCCGCGGTGCCCGAGGAGGCCGTGGTGGTGGCGGACATGTGCATCGCGGGCTACTGGCTGGGCGCCCTCCACCCCGTGTCCGCTCCGCGCAAGCTGGCGTACCCGATGGGCTGGGGCACGCTCGGCTACGGCTTCCCGCTCGCCATCGGCTCCGCGCTTGCCGGCAACGGCCCGGTGGTGAGCGTGTCCGGCGACGGCGGCTTCCTGTACGCGTGCGGCGAGCTCGCCACCGTCGCGCAGGAGCGCATACCGCTCACCGCGGTGATCGTGGACGACGGCGGCTACGGCATGCTGCGCTTCGACCAGCGCCACAGGGGCGAGGCCACCTTTGGCGTCGATCTCGTCACGCCGGACTTCGAGGCGCTCGCGCGCTCGTTCGGTGTCGAGGCAGAGACGGTCGACGGCCTCGGCGAGGAGTTCGGGCTTGCGCTGACGCGCCAGATGGCGGTGGCCGCGCCGACCGTGCTCGTGGCCCGCGCCGCTCTGGAGCCACCACCCACCACATCGCCGCGCTGGTACCGCCGCGCCCCCTAGGCCGGGAATTCGATATCACTGACGTAGTGGAGGGGTCACCCACACGGCGCTTTCCGTCCGCGCTGAGCTCCCACGAGGAGCAGGAGCGGGCTGTGGAGCAGATCCGCAGCGTCTCGTTCCCGAGCGCCATGCGCGGCTACGACCGCGACGCGGTGGACGACTACGTGGAGCGCGTGAACCGCTTGATCGCGGAGCTCGAGATAAGCCGCTCGCCGGAGTCGGCGGTGAAGCACGCCGTCGCGCAGGTGAGCGAGGAGACGCGGGGCATCCTCGAGCGCGCGCACGAGACGGCCGAGGAAATCACCGCCCGCTCGCGCGCGAGGGCAGACGACCGCATCCAGGAGGCCGAGCGCGAGGCGGCCAAGATCCGCGAGGCCGCCGAGGCGCGCGTGCGCGAGCTGGACGCCGACGCCGAGGCGATCTGGGCCGAGCGGATGCGCCTCATCTCGGACATGCGCGACATCTCCGAGCGGCTCACGGGCGTGGCCGACGACGCCGCCGCGCGCTTCCCCACCGCCCACGAGGAGGAGACACAGGCACTGCCGGCCGGAGGCCCGGAGGCCGTGGTATTCGATGGTGAGGGCGTGGAGACCACCGCGGCGCCGGATGAGGCGATCGGGCTCGGCTCCGAGGAGTCAGAGCCCGAGCCTGAACAGCAGCAATAACGGCTCGTCCCATTCACCGGACCCGCCTTTACCACCGTATGGGTGGAAAAGTCGGGTCGCTTGAAGTTGGCACGCGCAGCCGCGCTCCCCTTATTGCTGCCGTTCGCCCGCGCGAAAGGCGACTCTACGGCTGAGAGCCCGCGATCTCCCCGGGCGGGTCGTAGCCGGTCAAGCGGAACTCGATGTCCGCCGACACGTCCGCCACGTCCATCTGCGCCTTCTGGAGCTTGCCGGCGTAGTCCCAGTTCATCGACTGCCAGCGGGTGAACTGATCGAGCACCCAGATCCCGGACTGGCGCGCACCGTTGCCGGACTTGCCATTGCCGCCGAAGGGCAGGTGAGCTTCGGCGCCCGAGGTCGAGTTGTTCACGCTCACCATCCCGGCCGACACGCGCCGGCGGAACTCGAACGCGCTGCGCGGATCGTTCGTGTAGATCGCCGACGACAGCCCGTAGCCGTGGCCGTTGGCCAGCTCGATCATCTCGTCGAACGAGCCGAACGTCATCACGCCCACGAGCGGGCCGAACGTCTCCGTGGAATAGAGAGCGTCCTCGCGTCGCACGCCGTCCACGATCGTCGGGTGGCAGAAGATCCCGGCGTCCGGGTCACCCACGAAGCCGGCGCGCGGCGAGTCGGAGGTGATCCGCCCCGTGGCCGTCGACCCGTGCACCGTGTGGTGATCCTCGATCAGGTCGAGCCAGCCGAGGAAGCGCTCGTAGAAGCGCTCGTGGATCATCGGGCCGAAGATCACGTCCTGCATCGGGTCGCCCACCGGCGCGTTCTCCACCGCGCGCGCAAACCGCGCCATGAACTCGTCGTGCACGTCCTCGTGGACGATCACCGTGCCGAGCGACGTGCAGCGCTGACCCGCTGTGCCGAAGCCGCTGAAGAGAGCGCCCTCGACGGCGAGGTCGAGGTCGGCGTCCGGCATCACCACGAGCGGGTTCTTCCCGCCGAGCTCGAGGCAGGGCTGCTGAACGTGGCGACCGCACAGCTCGCCAACCCGGGTGCCCACCTCGTACGAGCCCGTGAAGCCCACCTTGTCCACCAGCCCCTGCGAGAGGGCCTGCTCGAGCCCCTCGAACGCCGTCGGCCCGTCGCACTGCACGAGGTTCAGAACGCCATCCGGCAAGCCGCCGTGGTTGAACAGGTCCGCCAGCGCCTCGCCCAGCGCGGGCGCGTATTCGGCCGGCTTCCACACCACGGCGTTGCCGCACAGAAGCGCGGGCACGAGGTACCACGACGGCACCGCCACAGGGAAGTTGCCGGCGGTGATGATCGCCGCCACACCCACCGGCGTGCGGAAGGTGAAGAGCTGCTTGTCCGGCATCTCCGACGGCACGGTCTGCCCGTACAGGCGCCGGCCTTCTGACACGAAGAAGTTGCAGGTGTCGATGATCTCCTGCACCTCGCCGAGCGACTCGGCGTAGGGCTTGCCGATCTCGCGCGTGACGAGCCGCGAGAGCGACTCCTTGTTGTCCTCAACGAGGCGGCCGATCTGCTGGATCGCGCGGCCGCGAACGGGCGCGGGAACGTCGGCCCAGGCCTGCTGCGCCTCGCGCGCCGCGCGGCAGGCGGCGACGAAGGTGGACGCATCGCCGAGCAGGGCCTCGGCCACGACGTCGGAGGTGCGAGCTGGATTGGTGGAGGTGATGCGGCCGCCGGGGGCGTCGGTCTGGGGCACGCCGCCGATCACGGAGGCGACTGTGCGGGAGGAGGCAAGGGTGTCTGTCATGCCATGAAGCCTAGAACCGGCGCATCGTGAAGCACCTGCGCGATATGTTGCGTCGGCGGAATCGAGGTAGGGGGAATTGCTCGTGCAGGGACGAGTCATCGCGCTGAGCGCTCTGTGTGCGCTCGCAATCGCCGCACCCGCGGGTGCGGCCACCGGATCGCTGTACAACGGACCGGGCCCGCGCCCGGGGCCGGACATCCTCTACGCGCCGCCCGCGAATGCCCCGCAGCTGCAGAACACCGGCATCTGGCGCGCGCCGCCGATCCTCGTGTCCGGCGCGAGCGCCTACCGCGACGGGGAGTTCCTCTACCAGGACTACCTCTACGACGACCACGGCGCGAACGGCGGCGCGCCCGACCCGGGCGATCCGCGGCTCTCGGGCGACACCTTCTCGATGCCGAACGGCACCTACACCTACCCCACCAACCCCGTCTACGCGGGCAACGCCGCCGACCTCGTCGAGCTGCGGGTGAAGACCACGCAGAGCGCCACCGCCTTCCGCATCACGCTCAACACGATGAAGGACCCGTCGCTCGTGGCCACCACGATCGCGATCGGGAACAGCGACCAGGCGCAGCAGTTCCCGCACGGGGCGAACGCGAGCGCGCCCGCACAGTGGTTCGTGACGGTTCATGGCCAGACCGCGGACATGATCAATGCGGACACCGGCAAACAAGCTCCCACGGCGCCCACCGTGAGCGTGGACACCACGCGGCGCCAAATCACGGTGCTCGTACCCCACTCAGACTGGAACCCCGGCGCCGGCACGGTCCGGCTGGCGGCGGGGACCGGTCTGTGGGACAAGGCCGCCGGCAAGTACCTCATCCCGCAGCAGTCGGCCGACGCCACGCATCCCGGCGGAGCGGGCACGCTCTCGAACCCCACCGCGTTCTTCAACGTGGCCTTCCGCTTCAGCGAGCCGATGCCGGACGCCACAAATCCGGTGACCACGGCCACGAACGCGGCCTGGTGGCGCGATCAGGACCAGGGCCAGGCGCTGAAGAACGGCGACCTCACGCCCTTCCACGCCGACGTGGACTTCGCGAAGCTGGCGCACCGCGTGAACGACGACAGCGGCGTGCCGAAGACGGGCGCGATCGACCGCATCCTCGCGAGCCACTTCGAGACAGAGCAGGGCACCGACTACTCCACCACCTGCCAGTCGGCCACCGCGTGCAAGGGCGAGCTGCGCGGCCAACTCCAGCCCTACGCCATCTACGTCCCGAAGCAGGCGCAGCCGGCGAGCGGCTATGGACTCACTCTGCTTCTGCACTCGCTCGGCGCGAACTACAACCAGTTCGAGGGCAGCCGCAACCAGTCGCAGATCGGCGACCGTGGTCCGGGCTCGATCGTGATCACGCCCGAGGGTCGCGGGCCCGACGGCTGGTACTACGACTACGCCGGCGCCGACACCTTCGAGGTGTGGGCGGACGTCGCCGCGCACTACAAGCTCGATCCCAACTGGACGGCGATCTCGGGCTACAGCATGGGCGGCTACGGCACCTACAAGTTCGCCACGCAGTATCCGGACCTGTTCGCGAAGGCGCAGCCGGTGGTCGGGCCGCCAGGCCTCGGCGTGTGGGTGCCGCCGGCGCCGGTCGAGCCCGGCGGGGACAGCAGCAACACCAACCACATGCTGGCGTCGGTGCGGAACGTCCCGTTCCTGATCTGGGACGCGGTCACCGACGAGCTCGTGCCCTACGCGGGCGTGGTGGACCAGGCGAACACGTTCGACCAGCTCGGCTACCGCTACGAGTTTGACTCGTTCGCTCCCGCCGATCACCTCACGCTGGCCATCAACGACCAGTACCAGCCGGCGGCGAACTTCCTCGGCACCACGACCGTGGACCGCAACCCGGCGCACGTCACCTACGTGGTGAACCCGAAGATGGACTTCCCGGAGATGGGCGGGCCGGCGAACCACGCCTACTGGCTGTCCGGGCTCACGCTGCGCGACGCCAGCGGCAGCGCGCCGCTCGGGACGATCGACGTGCGCTCCGAGGGCTTCGGCGTGAGTGATCCGGTGGCCGGCGCCACGCAGCACGGAGCCGGGGCGCTCACCGGCGGCACGCTGCCCGCGATCGCGTACACAAGCCAGTCGAAGCAGTGGGGACCGGCGCTGCCGGCCCTCAGGCGCGACCGCCTCGACATAAACGCACAGAACGTCTCGGCCGTGACGATCGATCCGAGCCGGGCGCACGTTAGCTGCGGGGCCGCCCTCAACGTGCAGACGGACGGCCCCGTGAGCGTCACGCTCGCCGGCTGTGGCCGGACCGAGCAGTTCGGCGGTTAAGCCGGGACGGCAGCCTCGTCCTTGAGGGCCTTCCGGATCTCCTCACGGAACTCCGGCGTGTCCTCATGGCCGTGCACGGAGGCGGCGTGCTCAGCGGCGGCGCGCACTACCTCATCTTCGGTGCCGGCGATATAGAGCGAGCAGTTCGACTCGCTCGGCATCTCGCGGCAATCCACGAACTTGCGGCCCATGTGGAATCTCCTTCCGTCGAGGCCTGAGCGCAGTTCTAACCGGCTGGCTGACAGCGGTCAAGGGCCCGCTCAAGCTGGCCTCACGGCGGTCGATCTAACCGAAGGTATGAGCCCGGACCAGATCACGCGCAACGCTGCCGCCATCTCGGGGGCCGTGAAGATGCTCGAGCGCGAGATCGCCTCGTTCCACCAGCAGCTCTCGGTGAGCGCCGCCAGCGACGAGACCAGCCGCCAGATCTCGGACTACCTCACCGAGCTGCACTTCCACTTCCGCACGCTGTGCGCGAGGGCCGAGCGCCTCGAGTCCGAGACCCGGGCGCTCCTCGGCACCGAGACCGCCGCCTCGGCGAGCTAGCCCAAGCGTCGCCTGATTCGATTCAGGCGTACGGGCAAGCAGCGAAAGGAACTTCGATGGACATCGAGTTCGTCTCGACGATGGCCGTGATCTCCCCGGATCCCGCGGCGTCGCGCCGGCTATACCGCGACACGCTTGGGCTCCCGCTCGAGAGCGAGGGCGGCGAGTACTTCCACAGCGAGCAGGTCGACGGGATCAAGCACTTCGGCATATGGCCGCTGTCGCAGGCCGCCGAGGCCTGCTTCGGCAGCGAGGAGTGGCCGGCGCACGTTCCCGTCCCCCAGGTCAGCATCGAATTCGACGTTGCGGACGCTGCCGCCGTGCAGCCCGCGGCCGACGAGCTCAGCGCGGCCGGCTACGAGTTGCTGCACCCGGCTCGGCAGGAGCCGTGGGGGCAGACGGTCGCCCGGCTGCTCTCCCCGGAGGGAGCGATCGTCGGGGTCTCCCACGTCCCCGCTTTCCACGAGTAGCTAGCGCCGGATCCTGAACGTCCGCGTGTTGCGGCGCGTTATCCCCTCCCGGTTGAACGCGCGGTCGACGCTGCGTGCCCACACCTTGTAGAAGCCCACGGGCAGGTGCCGCTTGACCGTGAGCGTCCACGTCCTGGTGCCGTGGGCGCGCAGCCAGACGCGGCGTGAGCAGCTGCGCGGTTTCGTGAACCTCCCGTTCGCGCGCAAAAAGCGGCAGCTCTTCGTCCTCCGGTGCGCGATGAACCCGCCGACCGCACGCTTGGCGAGCGCCACCTGGACTCGCGCCACGCGTCCGCCGCAGCCGCGGTCCACAGCCTTTCCGCGCAGCACGAAGCGCCGCTTACGCGCGAACACCGCACGGCCGCGACGGTAGGTCGTCACCGGCGCCTTGGTGTCGGCGCACTGCGCGGTGCCGTTCTGCGGCAGCGGCTTGCACGGCGTCGACCCCACGAGCGGCGCGCCCGAGTCCTGCCTGATGAACAGCGGCACGGACACGGGCAGCGGCGCCCCCGTCACGGGATCCGTCTGCGTGGCGTCGCCGGTGGCGATCAGCACGCAGCCTCGCTGGTCGACCGCGTTCGTGAAGAAGTCGCCGAGGCGGCGATCCTTCGAGCCATTCGGATCGAAGCTCTCCGCCACGCACTCGGTGCCGCCCTGGCACACGGAGTTGGCGCTCACCGGCCGGTCCATCGCCTTCACCACGGTCACCTGCGGCTGCGCGGTGTCGGCGCCGAACACCTGGGCGTCGTACACGTAGACGTCCGACTTCTGGCAGTCCACGTCCACGAGCTGGTTGGTCTGGTACCACACGATCGAGAGCTTCCCGGGGTCGCCCGCCACGATCCACGGCCAGAACGCGCGCGCGTTCGCCGGCGCGGCGATCGTGATCGGCGCGGAGAACGTCTTGCCGAAGTCGTGCGACACCGCCAGCTTGATCTGGTTCGGAGCCGGCGGCGGATTACCGCACGCGTCCGCCGGTCCGGTGGTGGTGGCCGCCGTGTCCCACACGAGGTAGATCGTGCCCGCCGGGTCGATCGCGATCGCGGGCCAGTGGCCGTACACCTTGTCGCCCGACACCTTCGTCGGCGTGAACTTCCCGCCGAACGTCCCGACGCTCACCCCCACGCCGTTGTCGTAGTTGCCATCGCCGTCCGAGTCGAACAGCGCGGGTTCCACGAGCTTTCCGTTCTGGTGGTCGTAGTAGAGCTTGCCGAAGCCGGTGTAGTTCCCGCCACCGGAGTACGCGCCGAAGTCCGGGGTGCCGGTGAGCCCGCAGGTGTTGCCGCCGTCGGTGGACTGAAAGATCGTGTGGCCGCTGCCGCTGAGGCTGCCCTCCTCGGTGTCCGTGGCCATGAAGACCTGGTTCGGCTTGCCGCCCGCGAGCCACGGCCGGTCGCCGTCGTGGCACTGCACGGTGCCCTTGTCCCAGCTCTTGCCGCCGTCCTGCGATGAGAAGACGGCGTCGTTTGCGAGATCGATGCCGGTGTCGTAGATGCGGCCGCCCTCGTCCATCGTGAGGTCCGGGTCGCTGAAGCCCTGGCTCTTCGCGGGGTTGGTGTTGAAGCCCTCTCCGGCAAGGTCGTCGACCTTCCAGGTCGCGCCGCCGTCGCTCGAGGTCCAGATGTTCACCTGGTTGCGGTAGTTGGCGATGAAGTCCGGCACCTCCACCGGGGAGAAGAAGCCGGGGCCGTACAGGTGCGTCGTCCCCTCGTGACTCGTGTAGACGAGCGTGCCGCTGCGCGGGTCGAGCATCACCAGGGGCTCGCCGCCGGCGAGCGTCTTGCTCACGTAGACGGGCGGCGCGAACGTCACCGGCGGACCCGCCGCCTGCGCCGAAGCCGCCAGCCCGAGCGTTGCCGCCAGCGCCACGAGTCCCACCCGAATCGCCCTCATCCCGACCTCCCCTTGCCGGTCAAAAGTCCCCCTGCGCGCGGGAAGCTTACGCCTGCTTCGTCATCATCGGCGCAATGGAAGATCCGATGGTCGTCACGCGCAGCGTGTCGGTGCCGCTGTCCGAGGTCGAGTTGCGCGCGAGCCGCTCGTCAGGCCCGGGCGGCCAGCACGCGAACGTCACCGCCTCGCGGGTGGAGGCCATCTTCGACGTGGCGAACTCGCCATCGCTCAGCGAGGAGCAGCGCAAGCGCGTGATGGCGCGCGTGGGCCCCCGGCTCACCGCGGTGGCGCAGGACACGCGCAGCCAGGCCCGCAACCGCGAGCTCGCTCTTGAGCGCCTGCGCTCACGGCTCAAGACCGCATTGGCGGTTCCGCGGGCGCGCCACGCTACGAAGCCGACCAAGGCGTCGCGGACGCAGCGCCTCGAGTCCAAGCGGCGCCGCGCGGACGTGAAGCGCGCACGCCGCCGCCCGCGGACCGACGACTACTAGGCCACCCGCGCCTGGCGGTGCGCGGCGCTGCCCACCACCTCGAGCACGCGCTTGGGGTCGTCGGTGACCTCGAACAGCTCCATGTCCTGCGGCGAGATCTTTCCCCCGCCGAGCACGTGCTTGCGCGTCCAGTCCACCAGCTCGGCCCAGTAGCCGCTGCCGACGAGCAGCACCGGGAAGTGGCGGATCTTCCCCGTCTGGATGAGAGTCAGCGCCTCGAACATCTCATCGAGCGTGCCGAAGCCGCCGGGGAACACGACGAACGCGGACGCGTAGCGCACGAACATGACCTTGCGCGTGAAGAAGTAGTGGAAGTGCAGCGGCAGGTCCACGTAGCGGTTGATGCCGACCTCGAACGGGAGGTCGATGTTGAGCCCGATGGACAGCGCGCCCGCGTCGCGCGCGCCGCGGTTCGCGGCCTCCATGATCCCCGGCCCGCCGCCGGTGATGATCGCGAAGCCTGCCTCGCCGAGGGTGCGCGCCGTGGTGCGAGCGAGCTCGTACTCCGGATGGTCCTGGGGCGTGCGCGACGAGCCGAAGATCGACACCGCCGCGCCCACGCGCGCGAGCGCGCGAAAGCCCTGGGCAAGTTCGCCGCGGATGCGCTCGACGCGCGCGGCGTCCGACTCCGTCGAGACGACCGAGTCGAGCTCGGCGCCCAGCAGCTCCTCGTCGAGCGTGGCGGGCGGGCGCGGCTCGCGCGGTTCGCGCGGCTCGTCCGTCACGGACTACTCCCTGTGGGCTGAAAGGCGCGCGAGAGTCTCGTGGCACTCCACCACGCGCTGCTTCACGGGGTCGTCATCCGGCCGGTCGTGCACGAGGTCCCAGGTGCGCTCGGCCACCTCGCCCGCATTCTCGGACGTGGCCTGCGCGCATAAGAGATCGATCAGCTTGAGCTCGAACTGCTGGATCTGCGTGGCGGGATCGGCAGGCTCAAGCCGCGGCAGCGGATCGTCCGTGGCCTCCCGCCACATCGCTGTCGCAATCACGAGCCGGTTCCGGAGCAGCGTCGGGTCCATGCGCGCACGCGCACATTACCGAGGCGCTCGGAGCTTCAGATCAGCGGCGGTGAGCTGGCCGTTGAACGCGCCACGCCCGGTGGTGGCCGCCGCGCCGCAGCGGGAAGCCAGCTCGAGCGCCTGCTCCACCTCGAGCCCGCTGCCGAGCGCGAACGTCAACCCGGCCGCGAAGCTGTCCCCCGCGCCGTACGCGTCAGCCATCGGGCCCGGCAGCGGCGCCGCATGGAACGTGCCGGTGCGGCCCTCTCCCGCGGTCCACGTGCCGCCCTCGGCGCCGGCGGTGCCCACCACGAGCTTCGGCTCCGGGTCGAGCTGCCCGTGGGCGTAGCGCTCGCCGGCGTCGTTCGAGCTGTGCACAAGAGCATCGAGCGCCACGCCGGCCTCCTTGAGCACCGGCAGCGAGCGGGCTGTGGCCACCAGCATCCGCGCCTGCCGCGCGGCGCGGAGCGCTCCGGCGTCGCCGCTCACGAAGTAGACCGCGTCGGCGTCCGCCAGGTCGTCCCAGCCGATGTCGTCGTCACCGCTCGGGCCGTAGCGCTCGTGGATCGTCGTGATCGTGCGCTCGCCCTTTTTGTCGAGGAACGTGAACGCGCGCCGCTGCGGCTTGTCCTTGAACACGCAGCGCACGTCCACCCCGAACTCGCCGAGCTCGCTCTTTGCGCGGTGGCCGAGCTCCTCGTCGCCGAGCGCGGTGTAGAAGAGCGAGCCGCCCGCGAGCTTCGCGAGCTGCACCGCCGCCACCGAGCCGCCGCCCGCCGCCTCGGAGAAGGTGTCCTCCGCATGAACGATCTCGCCGGGCTCCGGAACGTGCTCCACGAGCGCGAACTCCACGTACTCCACATGCCCCACCACGGCGACCTTCATCTCGACCCGGCACCATAGAGGCGAATGACCCACCGAGAGCTCTCTCCCGAGATCGCCGCCGAGCTGCTCGCCCGCGGCGACACTCAGCTCGTGGACGTGCGCGAGCCGTACGAGCACGAGGCCGGGCGGATCGCGGGCGCGCGCCATGTCGAGCTGGGTGCGCTGAACGCCCAGGCGGAGACGATCGACCGCGAGAAGCCGGTGGTGTTCTACTGCCGCGTGGGAGCGCGCTCCGCGATGGCCGCCGAGGCGTTCGCCGCCTCAGGCTGGGACGCCTACAACCTCTCCGGAGGCATCGTCTCCTGGGCGGCGTCCGGCTTCCCTATCGAGGGCGAGATCGCCGAGCACTAACGGCCGAGGCGCATGCGGCGCTCGGCGGCGCGGAGGATCGACTGCCGCTTCTTCCCCGCGCTCTCGTACAGGTTCACCACGGCCACGAGCTCGTCGCTCGAATCGGCCAGCCGCTGCGTGATCTCAGCCGCCCGCATGCGGTCGTAGCCCTCCCAGGGCTCGTCGATCGCGATCTCGGCCCCCGCCTCGTCAGCGGGACCAAACTCCGCAACGAGCTCCGGCTCCTCGGACACGTGCTCGGGCTCCGGCGGCTCAGGGGCGGGAGGGGGTGTCGGGGGTCGGGTCTCGGGTGTCGGAGGAGGCGCTCCGTTCGTGCGCTGTGGCCTGGGGCCTGTGGCCTGTGGCCTTTTCCTCCCACCTCCGCCCTCCGCCCTCCGACCTCCAAGCCGGTCGCTGATTTCCACCACCGCGCCCCGCAGGTATTCGGCCATCCGCTCCTCATCCCCGCGTATCTCCCGCGCGAGCT
>DATEPK010000204.1:0-3975 GCA_035273245.1 Thermoleophilaceae bacterium | reverse complement strand
AGCGCCCGGCCGGGCGGCAGCCGCAGCCGGCGTCGCCTCCGCTCGGCGCGCTTCTCCCCGCCCCTCTGCCGCTCGATGAGCTGGAGCACTACCTCCCTAACCCCCGCCGCGGCGAGAGATGCGCTCCACAAGCTCCCGCTGGTCCGGGTTCAAGGGCGGTCCCGCCCCGGCTGCCGCGTTCTCGCGCGCCCGCTCAGGCTTGCTCGTAGCCGGGATCAACAGATGCACGCGCTCGTCCGCCAGCGCCCATCTGAGAAGCGCCTGCGCCCACGACTCCACGCCCAGATCCTCGAGCTCCTCGGGCGAAACGGTGATCCGCGCGAGCGAGCCTCCGCCGAGCGGACGCATCACCACCACGCCGAGGCCGAGCTCCGCGGCCAGCGGCAGGATGCGCTCCTCCACTTCCCGCTCGAGCGGGTTGTAGGGGATCTGTATCGCCTGGATGCGGCCGGTGCGCATCACCTGCTCGAGCTCCCCGAATGCGCTCGGCGAGTAGTGGGTTGCGCCGAGCAGGTCCACGCACCCGGCGTCCTGCTCTCGCTCGAGCCACTGAAGCCGCTCGCGCCAGTCCACCAGGTTGTGGATCTGCATCAGCTCGATGTGGCCGCCGAAGAAGCGCAGCTGCTCCTCGTAGCGCGCCTCCGCGGCGTCCTGCGTGCGCGACCAGGTCTTCGTCGCGAGGAACGTGCCGTCACGCCGATCCTCGAGCGCCTTGCCGAGTACCTCCTCTGAGCGACCGTACATGGGCGACGAGTCGAACGCGGTGGTGCCGGAGCTGAGGGCGGCGCTCACGATCTCGTCCGCCAGCGGCTGCTCGCGGGGCGGAAGATCGAGCGTCTGCCAGCTCCCCATACCGATCACCGGCAGCTCCACGCCGCCGTTTCCAAAGGCTCTTTTTTCCACGGTCATCGTGCGTACCCGGTTCACCGAAGATCTTTTGGACAGTCTTAGAAACTGGTGCTTCACTTTGGACAGTGCTTCCGAACCCTCCCAGGGAACATCGGTAGCACGCCCTCGTGATGCTGCGAGTCCACACGGGGTAATGGCCGCCCGCTCGCCGGCTCGATTCGGCGGGTGGGCGGTTTTGGTTAGGCGGGACCGTCAGGCCGCAGCGCGGTAGCTGGAGAGCCAGTCGAGCACCTGCTCGCGGTCCAGCTCGAAGCCCACGTCGGGAAGGTCCGCCACCACCTCGTGCGTGAAGTCGCGGCAGAAGCGGTCGGCCAGCGCGATGCTGCCGGTCGCGTCGAAGAGGATCGCGCGCGAGAGCTCCCGGGCGCCGATGCCGCGCCGTCCCCAGGCGTAGGCGGCCATCTGGTCGTCGCCGCGGTAGGGGAGCGAGCTCCTCGTGCCCGCGCTCTCGAGCCACACGTGGCGGCCCCACCAGTCCGCTACGCCGATGTAGCGGGTGGAGGCGGGACTGGCGACCGTGGTCATCCTCGCCAGCGTCCCATGGCCGCCTCAACGAGCCGTAAGGCTTGTTGAAGGATTGGTGAAGTTTTCTACGAGCGGCTCTTGCGCCGCGTGAGCCGGCGGCGCAGCGAGCGCGCGCGCACGGTCAGCACCACCACCGCCCCGCCCCACACCGGCGCGAGCGCGAGCGCCGTCTCCTCCACCGGCACCCCGGCCACGTGTGCCAGCGGAACGATCATCCGCGCATACTCGCGGGTCGAGCCCTGGCGTGCAAGCGCCCCGAGCAGGATTCGAACCTGCGGCCTACTCCTTAGGAGGGAGTCGCTCTATCCATCTGAGCTATCGGGGCCGGCCGGCCCAACGATAGCCCTGGATCAGTCCTCTTCGTACAGCGACTCGCCCGCCAGCTCGCGCCCGTTCGGGCCCCACAGCTTCACCTCGATGTAGTCGCCCGTGTAGTTGTCGAGCGAGACGAGCGTGAAGCGGTCCTCGGCGAGGATGCACTGGTCGGTGGTGGTGGGGCCGAGCTCGGTGGTGGCCACGGCGCCGTTCGGCACGAGTGCCACGCCCCACACGAGCGCGATCTCGCCGCTTCGCCCCTGCGGGCCGCGCCAGGATCCGATCACGTCATCGGAGAGGTCGAGCGACCAGTCCGGGTTCGCGGCGGCGGTCTCGTCCGTGTAGTCGGCATATGCCTCGAAGTCGCGCGCCTCGGCGCCCTCGTGATCGCGCTTGAACGACACGTGGCCAAACAGCTCGAAGCCGTTTGACGTGTGCGAGGTGGCGGGCACGTAGGTGCGCCCGCCGTAGGTGCGGTCGGGGAACCAGGTGATCGGCCCGGGGTCGCCGATCTCCTCGTCAGCCTCCACCCGGCGGCATGCCTCGAGGAAGTGGTTGGCGAGCGCCTCGGCCCAGCGCCCGTAGGGCAGCGCCTCGCGCGGGTGCTCGGCGATGTAGCGGGGGATGGGGCGTTCGTCAGGTGGCATCGGGCGGCGAGAGTACTGCGCTCAAGCCTCGCGCAGCTGCTCGGCGGCCTTCTCCGGCGGCATGATGTTGAGGTTCACGCCGGTGCCGAGCTCGAGGCCCGCGAGCTTCGTGAGCCGCGGCTGCAGGTCGATCCGCCAGCAGAAGTACTCGGCGCCCGACGGCGCGGTGCGCACCCACAGGTTCAGCGGCGGCACGGCTCCGAACACGCGCTCGAAGCGCTCGAGCACGCCGTGCACCATGCGCGCGCCGAGTGCCCCGTCTTCGTGAAAGCTCTTGCGCGGCGTGCGCGGCACGATCTGCACCTCGAACGGCACGCGCGACGCGTACGGGCAGATCGCCACCGCCTCGTCGTCGATCGCGAACGTGCGCTCTCGCAGACGCACCTCCTCCTGGAGGAGGTCGCCCAGCAGGTTGCGCCCATGCGTGCGCAGCGCGTAAGCGGTGAAGCGCTCCCGCTCGCGCGCGATCTGCGCCGGCACGAACGGCAGCGCATACAGCTGCGCGTGCGTGTGCGGAAGCGAGGCGCCCGCATCCCGTCCCTCATTCAGGCTGACGTGCACATAGGGCGAATTCGAATGAAACGCCATCCGCTCGCGCCACACGCCAAAGGCCGTCTCCACCTCCTCGGGCGAGAGCTGCCTCAGCGACGTCACCGGCCGAGGCGAATTGATGATGACCTCATGGCCGCCAACAGCAAGCTGCGCGGCGAAGAATCCCGGCTCCCCTCGACCGGAGGCAAGCGGATCGATGTCTTCTGTGGCCTGTGGCCTGTGGCCTGTGGCCTCGAGGGCGGGATAGAGATTCGGAACCACCCGCACCTGCCATCCCGGCGTGTCAGGTCCCGAGCCAGAGTCGCGAAGCGCGTACACCTCAGGCGGGGTCCGATCTTCATGACCCTCCAGAAAGGGGTCGCTCTCAGGATCGATAGCCGGCAGCGGCTCCGCGCTGAACCCCCCGCCGGGGCGGCTCGCCCGGTCCCCCGCCACGATCGTCTTCAGACCCGTGAGCGGATCGATTCGCAGCTCAGGCAAGCTGCCGAGACTACTGCGCGTACCGCTTGATGTCGGCCACGAGGTCCGCCGCCTTCGTGTAGGGCCCGAGGTGCCTGTTCACGATCCTGCCCTTCGAGTCGTAGATCACGGTGGTGGGGAAGGCGCCGACTGCGTTCATCTCGCTGGAGATCTTCAGATTCGGGTCCGAGTAGCTCGGATAGCTCACCGGATACTGGCCGAGGAACTTCTTGGCGTCGCCGTCGTTGTCTTGCCCGTCCACGCCCAGAAAGGCCACGCGCTTGCCGTACTGCACGGACACCTTCTGGAACACGGGGAACTCCTCCCGGCACGGCCCGCACCAGGCCGCCCACTTGTTCACCACCACCGGGTGGCCCTTTAGCGCCGCTAGGCGCGCGTTGAACGCGGCGGTTCCGCCCCCGAGCAACTGTCCTCCCTGCTTGTGCACTTGAGCCAGCGCGGGCGGCGAGCCTTTGAAGGCCTTTGCCTCTGCCGTCTTGCTCGGCGCATCGCTCTTTGCGTGTGCGCCGCACCCAGCGAGGAGTGCCGCGCAGACCAGGCTGGCGAT
>DATEPK010000203.1:0-2468 GCA_035273245.1 Thermoleophilaceae bacterium | reverse complement strand
GTCCCTCGAGGTGGCGCGGTACGGGCCTGAGATCGAGCACAGCGATCTCTTCCCGAACAGGACGAACGTGTCGTTCTGGCGGCGTGACGGTGAGAACGAGATCAGCGCGCGGATCTTCGAGCGCGGCGTGGGGGAGACGATGTCGTCCGGCACCGGCGCGAGCGGGGCCGCCGTGGCGGCCGTGCTGCGGGGCGCAACCAGCCAGCTGACCGTGCACCTCGACGGCGGCGACCTCGAGGTGGAGGTTGGAGAGGACCTGCAGGTGAACCTGACCGGCTGGGCGGTCCCCGTGTACAAGGGCGAGCTCAGCGACGAACTTCTGGAGGAACTGCGTGAGGCACAGTAAGCGGCTCGAGGCACTGCCCCCGTACCTGTTCGCGGAACTGGAGCGGAAGATCCAGGCGAAGAAGGCGCAGGGCGTGGACGTGATCAGCCTCGGCATCGGCGACCCGGACACGCCCACGCCGGGCTTCGTAATCGACGCTCTGAGCGAGGCCGCGCGCGATCCGGGCACGCACCAGTACCCGTCGAATCGCGGCCGTCCCGAGTTCCGGCAAGGGGTGGCGGACTTCTACAAGCGCCGCTTCGGCGTCGAGCTCGACCCGGACACCGAGATCATCCCGGCGCTCGGCGCGAAGGAATGCGTGTTCAACCTCAACCTCGCGTTCCTCGACCCGGGCGACACCGCGCTTGCGTCCGATCCCGGCTACCCGGTGTATACGGGCGGACCGCTGCTGAGCGGCGCGGAGCCGGTGCTCATGCCGCTCGTGCCCGAGCTGGGCTTCGCTCCGGATCTCGACGCCATCACGGACCCGGGACGGGCCAAGCTGATGTTCCTCAACTACCCGAACAACCCCACCGGCGCGGTGCTGCCGGACGGGCTGTTCGAGCGCGCCATCGAGTTCGCGCGCGAGCACGACATCCTGGTGGTGCACGACGCGTCGTATACGGAGATCAGCTTCGACGGCTACAGGCCGCCGAGCTTCCTCGAGACGCCCGGCGCAAAGGAAGTGGGCGTGGAGGTGTTCTCGCTCTCCAAGGGCTACAACATGACCGGCTGGCGCACCGCGGCGATCGTGGGGAACGCGGAGGCGATCGAGGCCTACTGGCGGCTCAAGACGAACATCGACAGCGGCATGTTCGACGCCGTGCAGCTGGCCGCCGTGGCCGCGCTGCGCGACGGCGACGAGACGTCACGCGAGATGAGCGCGATCTACCAGCGCCGGCGCGACCTGGTGTGCGGCGCGCTTCAGGAGATCGGCGTGGATGTGACCCCGCCGAAGGGCACGATCTACGTGTGGGCGCCGGTGCCCGACGGGCACACGTCCGCGTCGTACTGCGAGCTGGTGCTCGAGGAGTCGGGCGTGGTGATCTCGCCGGGCGGCGCGTACGGCAAGAGCGGCGAGGGCTGGTTCCGCATCTCGCTCACGGTGCCGGACGACCGCCTGAGCGAGGCGGTGGAGCGGATGCGCTCGTCGCTCGGCGGCTAGCTCACGCCCAGCGTCTGCCGCAGCCCGGTGTCGAGCGGGCGCGGGGCAAAGCCCAGCTCTTCGCGCGCCTTCTGATCGGTCATCCAGAAGGTCACGCCGTCGGAGGTCTTGATCAGCTCGCCGAGGTTGGGGGGGAAGCCCATGAGCTTGCCCACCACAGGGCCGATCGGGATCGCCGCCTTCATCATCGCCGCCGGCATCGTGAGCGAGGGCGGCTTGCGGCCCGACAGCTCCGACACCTTGTTCACAAGCTCGCCCATCGTCGCCTTCTCGCCGGCGATGTTGTACGACTCGCCGATCCGCCCTTTGTCGTGTGCGAGCAGGATGCCGTCCGCCACGTCCTCGACGTAGATGAAGTTGAACCCCGTCTCCGGGAAGAGGCGCAGCTTGAGCTTGCCGGTGCGCGCCTGGTCGATCATGTTGCCGAGCTCGGAGTGGTCGCCCGGCCCGTAGACGCCGCCGGGCTGCACGATGATCACGGGCGCGCCCTTGGCGATGCGGTCGAGCGCCACCTTGTGCGCCTCGTACTTCGTGCGGTCGTAGTACGAGAGGAAATCGGGCGGCTGCGGGCGCTCGTAACCCTCCTCGACCACCTTCCCGTGCGTGTTGCCGTACACATTGCCGGTGGAGACGTGGATGATGCGGGTGGCGCCGGCCTCGGTGGCGGCGTCGAGCACCCGCTCGGTTCCGCGCACGTTCGCGTCCCACATCGCGTCGTGCTCGGACTTCGGCACGCCCACCTTGTAGGTCGCTCCCACGTGGAACACGGATTCGCAGCCGGCCACGCCCTGGCGGATCGCATCGTCATCCGAGAGCGTGCCCTCGATGATGTGGACGCCCTGCGCGCTGAGTGCGGAGGCCTTCGACGGATCGCGCGCGAGCGCCACCACGTCGTCGCCGCGCTCGCGGAGCTTTCGGACGAGATGCTGCCCGATGAACCCTGTTCCGCCCGTCACGAAGGCCTTCACGCGCGGCACT
>DATEPK010000202.1:0-5524 GCA_035273245.1 Thermoleophilaceae bacterium | reverse complement strand
AGGCGCTGCGGCAGCTGGCGGCGAAGATCCAGGAGATGCTCTGATGCAGATTGGCTTCGTAGGGCTGGGCCGCATGGGCGGCAACATGGTGCACCGCATCCTGCGGGACTCGGACCACCAGGTGGTGGCGTTCGATCCCGGCGCCGAGGCGCTGAAGGCGGCCGAGGGCGTGGGCGCGACGACGGCGAGCTCGCTGGAGGACCTCGTGTCGAAGCTCGAGAAGCCGCGCGCCGTGTGGCTGATGGTGCCGGCGGGCCAGATCACGCAGTCATCGATCGAGCAGTTGATGGAGCTGCTCGACGAGGGCGACATGATCATCGACGGCGGCAACTCCCGCTGGACCGATTCGAAGGCGCACGCTGAGGCCACGGGCTCGCGCGGCATCGAGTTCGTGGACGTGGGCACGAGCGGCGGCGTGTGGGGCCTCGAGGTGGGCTACTGCCTGAGGGTCGGGGGCAGCGACGAGGCGGTGAAGCGGCTCTCTCCGATCCTCGACGTGCTCGCGCCGCCGGACGGCTGGTCGCACATGGGCCCACACGGCTCCGGCCACTACGTGAAGATGGTCCACAACGGGATCGAGTACGGGCTGATGGCGGCCTATGGCGAAGGCTTCGAGATCCTCCACGCCTCCGAGTACGACCTCGACCTCCACGAGATCGCACGCGTGTGGGGCCAGGGGTCCGTGGTGCGCTCATGGCTGCTCGAGCTGACTGAGCGTGCCTTCCAGCAGAACGGCAACGAGCTCGAGCACATCAAGGGCTACGTCGAGGACTCAGGCGAGGGGCGCTGGACGGTGGCGGATGCGATCGACCACAACGTGCCCGCGCCGGTGATCACTCTCAGCTTGCTCGCTCGGTTTGGTTCACGGCAGGAGGAGTCCTACTCGGCGAAGGTGATCGCCGCGTTGCGGAACCAATTTGGCGGGCACGCGATCAAGAGCGAGTAGTGGCCACTGTCGAGCAAGAGAATCCGCTGACCGAGGGGCTCGAGCGTGCTCCTGTTCATCCCACCACGCTGATCATCTTCGGGGCGACGGGGGATCTCGCTCAGCGCAAGCTGCTGCCGGCGGTTTACAACCTTGCTCATGAGGGCGCGCTGCCCGAGCGCTTCAACCTGATCGGGATCGCTCGCAGTGAGCAGCCGGACGATCAGTACCGGGCCTTCGCGCGCGAGGCGATCGAGAAGCATTCACGGAGGCCGCCAGACGAGACGGTGCTGAACTCGCTGCTCGAGCGCATGCGCTATGTGGGTGCGTCGTTCGACGACCCGGCCGCGTACGAGGGCATCGCGAACATCGCGCGCGAGCTCGACGACGAGGCGGGCGTGCCGTTCAACCGCGTCTTCTATCTCGCCACGGCGCCGTCGTTCTTCGAGACGATCGCGCAGGCCCTCGGCGAGCGCGGCCTGGATCGCCGGGAGGGCGCCGAGGTGCGCCTCGTCGTGGAGAAGCCGTTCGGCCACGACCTGGCATCGGCACGCGAGCTGAACCGCGGCCTCTTGTCGGTGTTCGAGGAGCGCCAGATCTTCCGCATCGACCACTACCTCGGCAAGGAGACGGTGCAGAACATGCTGGTTCTGCGCTTCGGCAACGGGATCTTCGAGCCGCTCTGGAACCGCAGCTACATCGACAACGTTCAGATCACCGCCGCTGAGGACATCGGCATCGGCACGCGCGCCGAGTACTACGACCGCTCAGGCGCGCTGCGCGACATCGTGCAGAACCACCTTCTCCAGCTGCTCACGATCCTGTCGATGGAGCCGCCCGTGTCCTTCTCCGCGGACGAGGTGCGCAACGAGAAGGTGAAGGTGCTCCACGCGATCAAGCCGCCGGCGCCCGAGGACGTGTCGAAGCGGGTGGTGCGCGCGCAGTACGCGGCGGGCGTGGCCGAGGGCAAGGAGGTGCCGGGCTACCTCGAGGAGCAGGGGGTGGCGACGGATTCCGAGACGGAGACCTTCGTCTCCCTCCGCCTGGGAGTCGACAACTGGCGCTGGGCAGGTGTGCCGATCTACCTGCGCGCCGGCAAACGGCTGGCGCGCCGCGTCACGGAGATCGCCGTCACGCTCAAGCCGGTGCCGCACCTCGCGTTCCAGCAGTCCGGGTCGCTCGGCGTGCAGCCCAATCAGCTGATCCTCAACGTGCAGCCCAACGAGGGTGTGTCGCTCTCGCTCGTGGCGAAGATCCCGGGCGCGCGGATGCGGGTGCGCCCGGTGAACATGGAGTTCGCCTACGGCACGTCCTTCATGTCGCAGTCGCCGGAGGCATACGAGCGCTTGATACTCGACACGATGCGCGGCGACGCCACGCTGTTCGCGCGCGATGACGAGGTGGAGGCGGCGTGGGGGATCGTCGACCCGATTCTCGAGGCGTGGTCGCAGTCGAGCGGGCCGCTGCCGCAGTACGCCGCCGGCTCGCAGGGCCCGGCGGAGGCGGACGCGATCCTCGAGCCCGGCATGGAGTGGCGGCCGCTGTGACGGTCGAGGTCTGGACGGCCGAGAACACCACGCCGGCGGATATCGACGCCGCGCTGCGGAAGCTGCTCGAGGAACAGCACGTGCGCGGCGAGGGGCTCGCGCCGGCACGCGTGCTCAACATGGTCACCGTGGTTGATGCCTCCTGGCGCGGCGAGATCCTGAACCGGCTGGAGCGCGTGGGCCGCTATCACCCGTCGCGCACGATCCTCTGCGCCGTTGAGGACGGCCGCGAGACGATCGACGCGAGCGCCCGGCTGAGCGCGGACGGCACCGGCGACCCCAATCTCATCTCGGTGGTGGAGGAGCGGGTGGACATCCGCATGGGGCAGGCGCATCTGCGCCGGCTCGACGCGATCGTGGACCCGCTGATCCTGTCCGACCTGACGACCGTGGTGTGGGCGCCCCACGGCCATCACGAGGCGATCGAGGCGATGCGAGGCCTTGCCGACGTGGTGCTGCTCGACGCCTCGGACGATCCCAACCCCGCGCGCGCGATCCAGTGGGTCTGCGGACTCCAGGACCACGCGTACGTGGTGGACCTGGCATGGCTGCGGGGCACACCGTGGCGCGAGCGGATCGCCGCGACGTTCGACCCGCCGGAATGGCGCCCGGCACTGCGGCAGATCTCGAAGGTGGTGGTGCGGCACCGGCCCGACTCCATCGTGAGCGGTGTGTTGATGCTCGGCTGGCTCTCCTCGCGCCTTGGCTGGAGCCCCGGCTCGCTCGTGGAGGGCGACAGCGGCCGCCGCCGCGGGCGCGCGCGGGCGGGCAAGACCGAGGTGGCGCTCGAGCTCGACCCCGTGCACGACCTGGGAGCCCCCGGCCTCGGCGGCATCACGCTCGAGACGGCGGACGGCAGCAAACTCTCGCTCGACCGCTCGGAGGGCGGGCTCGCCGCCAAGCGGCATACCCGCGACGGGCGCGAGTCGAGCTGGGTTGTGCTCGGCGCCTCGCGAGGCGAGGCCGGCATCCTCGGCGAGGGCATCCGCCAGGCGCTTCTGCGCGACCCCACCTACGGCCCCGCCGTTCGCTGCGCCGGAGCGATGCTCTCGTGACCGAGCCTCAGATCGAGGTGCTCGACGACCCGAGCGCCGCCGTGGGCGAGCTCATGGCCGACGCCGCCGCCCAGGGAAAGCACATCGTCCTCACCGGCGGCTCAACCCCGCGCGCGGCGTACGAACACGCGGCCGGCCTCGGCGCGGACTGGTCGCGCGCCACGTTCTGGTTCGGCGACGAGCGCTGCGTGCCGCCCGACCACGAGCAGTCGAACTTCGCGATGGCGGACAAGGCGCTGCTCAGCAAGATCGAGCCCGCGGCAGTGCATCGCATGCAGGGCGAGCTCGGACCGGGGGAGGGCGCCGCGGACTACGAGCGCCAGATCCGCACGGTCTTCGGAGCCGAAGGGGTCCCGAGCTTCGACCTGATCCTGCTCGGCCTCGGCCCGGACGCCCACTGCGCGTCGCTCTTCCCTGGCGAAGCAGCTCTCTCCGAAACCGAGCACCTGGTCACCGGCGTGGACGTCCCCGGCATGGCCCCGCTCGTGCCGCGAATCACCTTCACGCTTCCGCTCCTCAACGCCGGCACGGACGTGGTGTTCCTCGTGGCCGGCGAGGAGAAGGCGGAGGCGGCCGCACGCGCGTTCGGCGGCCTGCGGCCGGGACCGGACGCTCCGTCGAGCCTGGTGCGGCCGAGCTCCGGCAGCCTGCGCGTGCTGCTCGACCGCGCCGCCGCCGCGCACCTATAGATTCTCCGCTCAGTGCCGAACCCGGTGGCCCCCGAAGACCCACGCCGCAGCCCGTTCCCGCCGATCGCCGACTACGGCTTCCTGTCCGACTGCCACACCACGGCGCTCGTGGCGCCGAGCGGCGCCGTGGAGTGGATGTGCATGCCGCGGCTCGACTCTCCCAGCGTGTTCGGCGCGATGCTCGACCGCGACGCCGGCAGCTTCCGCTTCGGCCCCACCGACATCATGGTGCCGGCGGCGCGGCGCTACATCCCCGGCACGATGGTGCTCGAGACCACCTGGATGACGCGCACCGGCTGGGTGGTTGTGAGCGACGCGCTGCTGATGGGGCCGTGGCACCACGAACACGTCCACGAGAGCTCCCACCGCCGCCCGCCGGACGACTGGGACGCCGACCACGTCCTGCTTCGCATCGCCACCTGCGTGCAGGGCACCGTTGAGATGAACATGAACTGCGAGCCCTCATTCGGCTACGGGCGCTACTCGCCCACGTGGGACTACATCGATGACGACTACCACCAGGCGGTCGCGCGCGCGAAGGGCGTGGAGGACCTCGAGCTGCGGCTCGGCACCAACCTGCGCGTGGGGTTCGAGGGCCGCCGCTGTGAGGCGCGCACCACGCTCAAGGAGGGAGAGCGCTGCTTCGTGGCGATCTGCTGGGAGCAGGACCACGAGCTGCCGAAGGGACTCGAGCACGCGGGCGAGCACATCGACCAGACCAAGGAGTTCTGGCGCCAGTGGCTCGACCACGGCGAGTTCCCCGATCACCCCTGGCGCGTGTACCTCCAGCGCAGCGCGCTCACGCTGAAGGGCCTCACCTACGCGCCCACGGGAGCGATCGCGGCGGCGGCCACCACGTCGCTGCCAGAGACGCCAGGAGGCGAGCGCAACTGGGACTATCGCTTCGCCTGGATCCGCGACTCCACCTTCGCGCTCTGGGGCCTCTACACGCTGGGCTTCGACTACGAGGCCAACGACTTCTTCAGCTTCATGGCGGACGCGTGCGGCTACGGCGAGCGGCCGCTGCAGATCATGTACGGCATCGGCGGGGAGCGGAAGCTGGAGGAGGAGACGCTCGACCATCTCGACGGCTATGAGGGCGCCCGCCCCGTGCGGGTCGGCAACGCCGCGTACAAGCAGGCGCAGCATGACGTGTGGGGGGCGGCTCTCGACTCCGTCTACATCCACACCAAGTCGCGCGACTACCTGCCGGAGCAGCTGTGGCCGATGCTCTCGCGGCAGGTGGAGGAGGCGCTCAAGAAGTGGCGCGAGCCCGACCGCGGCATCTGGGAGAGCCGCGGCGAGCCG
>DATEPK010000201.1:0-2779 GCA_035273245.1 Thermoleophilaceae bacterium | reverse complement strand
GAGGCGCTGGCACGCATCGGCAAGGAATCGGGCGCTCGCGGGCTGGATCGCGAGGCGGGCCTTCTCTAGCGTCGCCGCTCGATGCCTGGTCTCGTGGAGGGGAAGGCCGGCCTCGTCACCGGGGCCGCCAGTGGAATTGGGAGGGCGTGCGCGCTGCGGTTCGGCCGCGAGGGCGCTTCCGTCGTCGTGTCTGACCTCGAAAGCTCACGCGCCGGCGGCGAGGAGACCGTGCGGGCCATTCAGGAGGCGGGCGGCACGGCCGAGTTCTTCCCCTGCGACGTGTCGGTGTCCTCTGACTGTCAGGCGCTCGTCGCGCACGTCGTGGAGTCGTACGGCAGGCTCGACTTCGCGCACAACAACGCCGGGATCGGCGTGCACGCGCCGCTCGCCGAAACATCCGACGAGGACTTCGACCGCGTGATCGCCGTGAACCTGCGCGGCACCTTCCTCGGGATGAAGCACCAGATCCGCCAGATGCTTCGGGATGGCGGCGGGGCGATCGTGAACACTTCGTCGAATGCCGGCCTGCGCGGCGTGCACCTGATCGGCGCGTACGCGGCATCGAAGCACGGCATCCTCGGCTTGACGAAAAATGGCGCAATCGAATACGCGAACGACGGCATACGCGTGAATGCGGTCTGTCCAGCCGCGATCATGACTCCGCTGATGGCCGACCTTCCCCCGGAGCGCCAGCAGGAAATCCTCGCGCCGCAGGCGCTGAACCGCCCGGGTGATCCCGCCGAGGTGGCGGCCGCAGTGGTCTGGCTTTGTTCCGACGATGCGTCGTTCGTCACCGGCGTGGCGATGCCGGTGGACGCGGGATCGGTGGCCGGCTGGTGACGCTCGAGGCCGCAGGGCTGTCCGAGCGCGACGTCGCCGCCTGGCGGTCCGCCACGCCCACCGCGCTCGGGCCGTTTCCGGAGGCCGCGCGCGCCACCTGCGAGTTCCTAACGCGCGGGGAGGAGCTGCTGCAGCGGCTGCCCCCGCGGCCTGAGCGTTCCGAGACCGAGGAAGCTGCCGCTCACGAGCTGGCGGTGTTCTTGAACGACGCGCGTTCTGACTTCATGCGCGCGTACGCCGCCGACGTCTACGCCGCACTTACGGATGAGCTTCGCCTGCCGCTGCGGGTGGAGGATCTCGTCTACGCCGCGGGCGATCTCTATCCGGGCCTGGTTCCCACCCGCTCGGCCATGCAGCTCGAGCGCGCGCGCAAGCTCGCCGACAAGGAGGGGCTCGAGATCGCGCAGGGGCTGTTCCTGTCTCACGTGCTCGCCGAGCCGCGGGCGGGCGCGCACCTCGTGTGGGCGATGCTGCGGCCGACCGAACAGGCACTCTCGCTGCTCGACGACTTCCGCTCGAGCGGCGTGGCCGACCTCGGCGGCGCGTACGTGGAGCGGCGCGGCCGGGCCGCCTACGTGGAGCTGCGCAACCCGCGGCATCTGAACGCCGAGGACGGCGACACGCTGCCTGTCACCGAGGTGGCGGTGGACCTCGCGCTGCTCGACCCAGAGGTGGAGGTGGGCGTGTTCCGCGGCGGCGTGCTCGACCACCCGCGCTACGCCGGCCGGCGCATCTTCGGCGCGGGGATCAACCTCACCCACATCTACATGGGCCGGCTCGACTACCTCTTCTACATCACGCGCGACATGGGCTACGTGAACAAGCTCTACCGCGGCTTGATGCCCGAAGAGTTCCGGCCGGACGAGCCCGAGCAGACGACTGAGAAGCTGTGGGTGGCCGCCGTTGAGACGTACGCGATCGGGGGCGCGTGCCAGCTGCTGCACGTGATGGACCACGTGATCGCGGTGCGCGGCTGCCGCCTGTACCTGCCGGCGCGCAAGGAGGGGATCATTCCCGGCGCGTCCAACCTGCGGCTCGCGCGCTCGGTGGGGGACCGCCTTGCACGGCAGGCCATCCTCTCCGGGATCGAGTTCGAGGCCGGCACGCCGCACGGCGATCTGCTGTGCGACGAGGTGGTCGAGTCGGATTCCGACATGGATGACGCGGTGGCGGCGCGGGTGGAGGCTCTCACCAGCTCTGGGCTGATCAATGCCGCGGCGAACCGAAAGGCGATGCGCGTGGGGGTGGAGCCGCTCGACGTGTTCCGCCAGTACATGGCGAGCTACTGCCGCGAGCAGGCGTACTGCCATTTGAGTCCGGCGCTCGTTCGCAACCTCGAGGAGAACTGGAATGCGCACCAGCGCCGGCTCTGACGTGGAGCGGCTGCCGCGTTCGGAGCTGCGGGATCTGCAGCGCTCCCGGTTGCGCGCCACGTTTGGCATTGAGCTCGAGGCGCTGGGGGAGGCGCCGTTTGTTGAAAAAGCAGCATTGAGGGAGGCGTATCCGTTTGGTCTCCTGCGGGTCCCCGTGTCGTCTCTGGCGCGCGTGCATGCTTCTTCCGGCACACACGGCAAGCCCACGGTCGTCGGCTACACGCGCGCGGATCTGGAGGTGTGGACGGAGCTGATGGCGCGCTGCATGACGATGGCCGGCGTGCGGCCCGGCATGCTCGTCCACAACGCGAACACCTATGGGCTGTTCACCGGCGGGCACGGCTTTCATCAGGGAGCGGAGCGGATCGGCGCGACCGTGATCCCGGTATCGGGAGGCTTCACGGCGCGGCAGGCCATGCTCCTGCGCGACCTCGGCGGCCAGGTGCTCGTGTCCACGCCTTCGTACGCGCTCGTGATCGCGCAGGCGGTGCGGGACGCGGGGATCGATCCTGAGTCCTTGTCTTTGGAGCTCGGGCTGTTCGGCGGCGAACCGTGGACCGACGGGC
>DATEPK010000200.1:0-2280 GCA_035273245.1 Thermoleophilaceae bacterium | reverse complement strand
CCAGGCGAACCACAGCGCCGGCGCGGGCGCGGGCGCGGCGATGCCCACGAACGTCTGGTTCCCCTTCGGCTGGAACGTTCCAGTCCTCATCCTCCCGAACGGCGCCACCACGCCGCCGCACGCCCTGCCGGCCGCGATCGGCACGCTCGCGCATCCCCTGGTCCTCCTGAGTGGCTTCGCCCTCGCGCTCGCATGGTGGCGCTTCCGGCGCGAGGCCCACGCGGAGGACGCCCTGCTCCTGCTGGCGCTCGTCATGCTCGTGCGCTGCCTTCTCGACCCGCTGACGAACGGCTACTACCACCTGCCGTTCCTGATGGCGCTCGCCGCCTGGGAGGGACTCCGCCGCCGCGGCGCCCCGCTCCTCACCGTCGGCGCCACGCTGCTGATCGCGCTCACGAGCGCTCTTGCCAACGGCGGCGCAACCCTCAACCAGGTGAATGGCTTCTACCTCGCATGGGCGCTGCCGTTCGCCGCTCTGCTCGCGGGGCTGGCCTTCCGGCCGGGCGTAGAATCGGATCACGTTCCCCGAGAGGAGGTTCTCCGATGGGCCGACTGATCCGGATGGACTCGAGCGGGCACTCGACGCTCGCCGACTGGAGCGCGACCGACGAGACGGCGTACGACGCGGCGGTGGAGGCGTTCCGGCGCGAGCTCGAGGAGGGCTACATCGCGGTGGTGAGCGAGGGCGAGGGGCACGCGACTCAGGTGCGCGAGCTGCCGATGGACGCCGAGCTCGTGATCATGCGCCGCCCGATCGCCGGGGGCTAGACGCCTTGGAAGCAGCCTCAGCACCGCTGCCGGAGCTGGCGGCGGTTCCGTGGCGCTCGCGCGAGGACGCCGGCACGCTGCGCCGCCGCGGACGCTTCTGGACCTTCTTCACCTGCGCGCACGTGGTGCCGTTCATCGCCGCCGCGGCCGGGCTCGTCTGGCTCAACCCGCTGGCGGGCCCGGTGGCTTTCGTCGCCCTCATGCACGCCTGGATCATCCCGGAGCTCTACGCCTTCAGGGGTGCGAGCGTGGTGCGGCCGAAGGGGCCCCGAAACGAGCAGGCCGAGCAGGTGGCGCAGGGGTTCCTCGGCGACCTGCTGGGCCACCGGGCGAGAGAGCTCCAGCGGGACACCGGGCTGGTGATGGAGCGCGGCAGGCTCGGCGTCTGGCTCGTGGGCGAAGCCGGGGCCCTGCTCGTCACACCCGGGCGGGGGCGCGTGCACTGCTTCTGCGTGCGGACTACCGACTCGGAGCTGCCGCCCTCCGACCGCATCGCCCACCTCGTGCTCGCGCTCCGCACCGACGAGGAGGGCTTCGCCACCGTGGCGAACCACGCGTTTGCGGGCGCGCCCTGGCGGGTGCGGCGCAGGCTCGACGCGGGGATGCGGCCCGCGCTCGCGGAGGCTTTGGGGGAATCCGTCCGGCAGCTACCGCAACCTTCTGGATAGGTCTAGGGTTCTTACGCATGGACGCCGCGTGGCGGCGCCCGGGCCAGCCGCAACGAGGAGAGCAATGGAAGCGTCGGTCCTAAGCCAGCCCGCGAAGATCACAGGCATCGGCGTACGCGCACCCTTCCTGCGGCTTCAGTCCGACGAGAAGCTGATCGACCTGATCCGCGCGGGAGACGAGGCGGCGTTCGAGGCGCTCGTCCAGCGCTACCGCTCGAGGCTGCTCGCCTTCTGCCGCCACATGCTGCGGTCGCGCGAGGACGCCGAGGACGTTCTCCAAGAGGTCTTTGCCGCCTCCTATCGCGCGATCCTCGCCGACGAGCGCGAGATCTTCGTCCGCCCATGGCTCTACCGGATCGCGCGGAACATGTGTCTGAAGCACCTCGGCAGGCGCCGGCCGGCGACGGACGGAGGCCTGGAGGAGCTGGACGTCGCGGCGGCCGGCGGCACCGTCGACACGGTGAACATGCGCGAGGATCTGAGGCAGATCGTGGGCGACGTGCGGGAGCTGCCCGAGACGCAGCGCACCGCGCTGCTCCTGCGCGAGATCGACGGGCTCTCATACGACCAGATCGCCGCCGCGATGGAGACCAGCGTGCCAGGCGTGAAGTCGCTGCTCGTGCGGGCGCGCGTATCGCTCGCGGAGTCGGCTGAGGGGCGCCTCCTCAGCTGCGAGCTGGTGCACCTCGAGCTGCGGCAGGCGTCAGAGGGCCTCGCGCGGCTGAGCGGCGCGGCTCGCAAGCATGCGCGGCACTGCGACGCCTGCGGCGCCTACCAGTCTGAGGTCGGGCTGCGGCGGCGTCCCGCGGCGGCCGCGGCGTTCCTGCCCTTCGCGCCTGTGGCG
>DATEPK010000199.1:0-4136 GCA_035273245.1 Thermoleophilaceae bacterium | reverse complement strand
ATTCCGGCCTCGCCCGCCTCACGGAACCAGGCGGCGAACTGCCGCAGCGGATCCGGGTCCGCGTCCTCCTCGCGCAGCGGCTTTGCGAAGTCCTCCACGCGCGGGAGGCTAATACGATGCCGCGATGCCGCTCGAGCCCGGACTAACGCGCGACGACGAGTTCACCGTGGAGGGACGCCTGATCACGGACGTCGGCGGAACCCTCCGGGCGCCCGTGCTCTCCACGCCCGGGATGATCTCGATGATGGAGCGCAACTGCTCGATCCTCGCGCGCGAGCAGCTGCCGGAGGACAAGGGCACGGTTGGCTTCGAGGTGTGCATCAAACACGTGGCCGGCGCACCCGAGGGCGCATCTTGCACCGTGCATGCACACCTCACCGAGGTGATCGAGGACCGCAAGCTCCGCTTCGACGTCGAGGTGAGACGCGACGGCAAGACCCTCGGCGTGGGAACGCACGAGCGCCGCGTGATCGACCTAGAGGCGCACGCGGCTCAGATGGAACGCTGATAAGAGCGGAACGCGCGCGTGGCGAACAGCAGCGCGGCCGCGAGCAGCGCCAAGAGAAAGCCAGTGCGCGACGCGACGAAGCCCCAGTCGGTGTGCTTCATCGCGGCCGAGCGCCCTGCTTCGACCGCCCAGTTGAGCGGGTTGTAGTCCGCGATCGTGCTGATCCAGCCGGGCACGAGGCTGAGCTGCATGAACGCGCCGGAAAGGAACGTGAGCGGCAGGAGCAGGAACTGCATGAGCGCGATCAGCGTCTCCTCCTTGCGCACGTACAGCGCGACGCCGTAGGACCACGCGGTGGTGGCCGCGGCGAGCAGCATCGCGAGGAAGATCATCACGATCACCCCGCCCACGCCGTTGCGGTAGTGCGCGCCCGTGATAAGGGCGAGCACCACGATGATCGCGGACTGCACGAGGACAGCGAGGGAGCCCTGCACGATGCGGCCGGTCACAAGCGCCACGCGGTGCACGGGGGAGATGAGGAAGCGATCGATCACGCCGCGGTTGAGGTCGTCGATCACCGGCATGCCGCCCCAGCCCGCGCCAAAGAACGCCGTCATAACGAGCACGCCCGGGGTGAGGAACTCGATGTACGAGCCGCCCTGGAAACCGGGGATCTGCACCACGCGCTTGAACAGAGCGCCGTAGAGCAGCAGCCAGATCACGGGCTGCACGAGCGTGACGGCGATCCAGGCCGGCTGGCGCCAGAGCGCACGCAGGTGGCGCACCGTCATGTACCAGGAGTGTCTGAGGGTGACTGTCATCGGCTCTTCTCCCCGGCTTCGGCCTCCGCCTTGTCGAACGTGCGGCCGGTGTAGCGCAGGTAGACGTCATCGAGCGATGGCCGGGCAACGCTGACCGAGGCCACGTCGATGCCGCGCGACTCGAGCGCCTGCAGCACCACCGGAACCGCGCGAGCGCCGTCGTCGGCGCGGGCGTGCAGCGTGCGCCCGTCCACCGCCACCTCGCGGATCCCGCCGAGCTCAGCGAGCGCGCCGGTCACGTGGCCGTTGCCCTCGGCCTGCGCCAGCTCGACGTGTATGGCGTCCCCGCGCAGGTCCGCCTTGAGACCCTCCGGCGTTCCCTCGGCCACCACCCGGCCGCGGTCCACGATCGCGAGCTGTGAGGCGAGGTTGTCCGCCTCCTCGAGGTAGTGGGTGGTGAGCAGGATCGTGAGACCCTGGTCGTTCGCCAGGCGTGAGATCTCGGTCCACATGTCGGCACGCACCTCGGGGTCGAGTCCCGTGGTGGGCTCGTCGAGAAACAGCACGCTCGGCTGGTTGATGAGCGCCATCGCCACGTGCAGACGGCGCTCCATGCCTCCCGAGTAGCCGCGCGCGATTCGATCGGCAGCGTCGGTGAGCGCAAAGCGATCGAGCAGTTCGGAGATTCGGTTCTCGAGGCCGCGGCCGCGCAGCCCGTACACCTGGCCCTGGAGGCGCATGTTCTCGCGGCCCGTTGCCTCGCGGTCCACGGTCGTGCCCTGCTGCACGACGCCGATGTTGCGGCGCACCATCTCCGCCTGCGAGGCGACGTCGAAGCCCGCCACGGTGGCGCTGCCGGAGTCGGCGCGCGACAGGGTGGTGAGGATCTTCACGGTCGTTGACTTGCCGGCGCCGTTGGGGCCGAGCAGGCCGAACACGGTGCCCTGCTGCACACTGAAGCTGAGCTCGTTCAGAGCCTTCACGTCGCCTGCATAGGTCTTGACGAGGTCGTGCGCCTCGATTGCTTGGGCCATGGCCAGCGGACGATAGTGCGCTAGCCGGCGCGCGCCGTTGCGGGCGGCGGGTTGAGCTGCGGCGCGGGTGGTTCGAGCCGCACCTCCTCGCCGGCTCCGCAGATGGCGCCGCCGGGGCAGCCCTCGGCATTCAGCGTCTCCGCCTTGCGGCTTTCGAGTCCCGCGAGCGAGATCAGGCCCCCGACGATCGCGAGCACGCCCGCGATCCCGATGCCCACGTGGAATGCCTTCACCGCCGCGTCCTCGAGCGCTGCGTGCATCTGCGCACGATCGGCGGGTGCGGCCGCGCTCGCGTTCGTCACGAGCGTGCGCTTCTTCATCAGCGCCACGGCGTCGCGAGTCTGCGGGTGGAGCTGCCCCGGCAGCCTGGCGTCGAGCGTGCTGGCGAACTGCGCGGCGCACACGGCGCCCACCACGGCCACCGCAAGCAGGCCGGCCACGCGCGCAACGGCGTTGTTCACGCCGGACGCAATGCCCGAGTGGTGCGGTGGCGCTCCAGCCAGGACGGCCGCGGTGAGCGGCGCCACGGTCATCGCCAGCCCGAGGCCGAACACGAGCACGCCGGGCAGAACGTCGCTCACGTAGTGCCCGCTCGCGTCGATGCGCGTCATGAGGAGCAGGCCGGCTCCGGCGATCACCGGGCCGAAGCCCATGAGGGGACGCGGGCCGATCCGGTCGGCGAGCGCGCCGAAACGTCGCGACAGGAAGAAGGTGATCACCGTCAGCGGCATCAGCGACAGCCCGGCCTCGAGTGCCGTGTAGCCGGCGGCCTCCTGGAGGAACAGCGCGAGGAGGAAGGTGGCGGCGCCGAGCCCCGCATAGAGGGCGAACGTGGTGACGTTGCCAACGGTGAAGTTGCGGCTGCGAAAGAGCGACAGCGGAAGCATTGGATCGCGCGTGTGCCCCTCCCACCACACGAACACGCCGAGAAGCGCCAGGCCTCCGACGAGCGGCACGAACACGACGGGCGAGGACCAGCCACGGCTCGGCTGCTCGATGAGCGCGAGCACGGGGCCCGCCAGCCCCAGCGCGGCCAGCAGCGCGCCAGCCCCGTCCACGCGCGCGTCCTTCACCCGCTCACCGGGCGGCGCGTAGCGCAACAGCCACAGGGTGAGCAGGACCGGGACGACGTTGATCGCGAACACCCAGCGCCACGAGGCGATCCCGATGAGGATGCCGCCGCCGAGCGGACCGATCACAGTGGCGATCGCCGTCCACGCGGTCCACGATCCGATCGCCGCGCCGCGTTCGTCCTCCTCGAACGTGTCCATGATCAGCGCGAGCGTGTTCGGCACGAGCATCGCGCCCGCGATGCCCTGGAGAGCGCGTGCGACCACGAGAAACGTGCCTGACGGCGCCACGGCGCACAAAAGGGAGAACGCGCCGAACATGGCCACCCCGATCGCGAACACGCGGCGGCGGCCGAAGAGGTCGCCGAACGAGCCGCCCATCAGGATCAGCGCCGAAAGCGTGAGGAGGTACGCCGCCACGACCCACTGCTGCTCGGCGAGCCCGGCGTGCAGCCCCTCCCGGATCGCGGGCAGCGCGACGTTCACCACCGTCCCGTCGAGGAACACGATGCCGGAGCCGAGGATGCAGGCGATCAGCGTGAGGCGCTTGCTGGGAGCGGGACCGGCGCGGAGTACGCCGGCGATGGAGGCCACGGATCGGCTAGCCGCCCCCGTCCGCCTTGGCCCAGTCCTCGCGCGGGTTGCGGATCGGCGTGACGGTGCGCTCGATCTGGTCGCGCAGGTGCTCGTAGCTGGGCGGCAGCACGAGCTTCTCGCCGAGGTGCTCGGGATCCTCGTCGGTGGCGAAGCCGGGTCCGAGTGTGGCGATCTCGAACAGCACGCCGCTCGGCTCGCGGAAGTAGATCGACAGGAACCAGAAGCG
>DATEPK010000198.1:0-4164 GCA_035273245.1 Thermoleophilaceae bacterium | reverse complement strand
ACGGCGCAGGACAACGAGCACTTCTTCGACGACGTGCTCGACCAGGTGACGCGCCACTACCAGACGAAGCTGAGCGCGTTCCTCGAGGGGCGCAGCGTCACGCTCGACGACATCTCGTTCGTGCGTGGCGCGGCCACCCGGCGGGCGCGCTCGGGGTTTGCGCTCGAGGACTACCTGAACGCCTTCCGCGTGGGCCAGCAGGTGCTGTGGGACGCCACGGTGGCGTGCGCGGGGGACCGCCCGGTGGGGCGCGAGGCCGCTCTGCGACTGGCCGGGCCGCAGATGCGCTATGTGGATTTCGCCTCCACCCACGCCGCGCATGCGTACGTGGAGTTCGCCCAGCACGTGGTGGCGGATGCCGACCGCGAGCGGCGCGACCTCCTGGAGCATCTTCTCGCCGGCCACATGCCGGCGAACGGGCCGCTCGCCGGCGCGGCGCAGCGCTACGGCCTCGGCGCCGAAACGCGCATGATGGTGGCCGTGGCTGTGGTGGCGGGCGCGCCGGGCGAGGACGCCCCGGACGCCGCTTCCGCGGCTCTGGCCCGAGCCGGGATGCACGAGGCGAGCACGCTCGTGGTGGTACGTCAGTCCGAGATCGTGGCGGTTCCGTCGCTCGGACCGGGGATCGATCCGGTGGAGATGTGCGACGGCCTCGAGCGGCTGCAGCGGCGGCTGCGCGCCGAGGGCATGCCTCTCGCCGTGGGGATCTCCACGGTGGCGAACGGCGTGGCCGAGCTGCCGCGGGCGTATTTGGAGGCCCGTGCCGCGCTCGAGTGCGTGGTGGATCCGGACGGCGGCGTGGCGGCGCTGCCGCGGCTGTCGGCCTTCGAGTACCTGGCGCGGCACGCCGACGACACGGCGCAGCGGCTCGTCGATCCGCAGCTCAAGTCGTTCCTCGACGAGGACCGCGCGCGCGGCGGCGTGCTCACCGCGACGATCCGCGTGTTCGCCGAGTCCGATCTCAATTTGCGCCTTGCGGCCGAGCGCCTGCAGGTGCATCCCAATACCGCGCAGTACCGCATGGGAAGGATCGAGGAACGGACGGGTCTCAACCCGCGCCGCGTGTCCGATCTGCTGGATCTGCTGGTGGCGATCGCGCTGGACGACCGCGCCGCGATTGGGCGCTGACAACAAGCCCGTTCCCCACAACTTTGTGTGCGCGCGCCATCGAATAAGGCGCGCGGCGCTCCTACTTTCCTGCGCGTGAACCTCGCGGCGAATCTCACCGCGTCAGCCGAGGCACTTGGGGAAAAGCCGGCACTCAAGCTCGACGACGTCGAGGTGAGCTACCGCGCCCTGGACCTGGCGAGTGCGCGGCTGGCGGGGCTGCTGCGGGAGCGCGGAGTCTCGCCGGGGGACCGCGTGGGCGTGATGCTGCCGAACGTGCCGGAGTTCGCCGTCGTCTACTACGGCGTGCTGCGAGCGGGCGCGGTGGTGGTTCCGATGAACGTGCTGCTGAAGGAGCGCGAGGTGGCGTTCTACCTTTCCGACTCCGGCGCTTCGATGCTGTTCGCGTGGCACGGCTTCGCCGAGGCGGCGGAGGCGGGCGCGCGCGGAACCGGCACCGAGTGCGTGTTCGTCACGCCGGGCGAGTTCCCGCGGTTGCTTTCCGCGGTCGAGCCGGAGGTGGAAGTTGCCGATCGCGCGACGGATGACACCGCGGTGATCCTCTACACCTCCGGCACCACGGGCTCGCCGAAGGGTGCCGAGCTCACGCACTCGAACCTGACGAGCAACGTGAGCGCCGTGGTGTCGCTGCACTCGTTCGGCGAGCGCGATGTGCTGCTCGGCGCGCTGCCGCTGTTTCACTCGTTCGGCCAGACCTGCTCGATGAACGCGGCGGTGGCGGCGGGCGGCACGCTGTCGCTGATCCCCCGCTTCGACGCCGAACGGGTGCTCCGCATCATCGAGCGCGATCGCGCGACGGTGTTCCAGGGCGTGCCGACGATGTACTCGGCCCTGCTGCACCATCCTCGGCGCGAGTCGTTCGACGTGTCGACGCTGCGCGTGTGCGTGTCGGGCGGCGCTTCGTTGCCCGCCGAGGTGCTGCGCGGGTTCGAGGAGGCTTTCGGCTGCACGCTGCTCGAGGGCTACGGGCTGAGCGAGACCTCGCCGGTGGCTTCTTCGAATCGGCCCGACCGTGAGCGGCGGCCCGGCTCGGTGGGAATGCCGATCGACGGCGTGTCGATGAAGATCGTGGACGAGGACGGTGCCGAGCTGCCGCCGGGCTCGCGGGGCGAGATCGTGATCCAAGGGCCGAACGTGATGAAGGGCTACTGGGGCCGCCCCGACGCCACCGCCGAGGTGATGCGCGACGGCTGGTTCCACACAGGCGATGTGGGCGTGATGGACGACGACGGCTACTTCTTCATCGTCGACCGCATCAAGGAGCTGATCATCCGCGGCGGATACAACGTCTACCCGCGCGAGATCGAGGAGGTGCTGTACGAGCACCCCGCCGTGCGCGAGGTGGCGGTGGTGGGCGTGCCGCACCCGGAGCTGGGCGAGGAGGTGGCCGCGGCGGTGGCGCTGCACAACGGCGCCGACGTGGACGAGGAGTCGCTGCGCGAGTGGGTGAAGGCGCGCGTGGCGGCGTACAAGTACCCGCGCCGGATCACGTTTCTGGACGAGCTGCCAAAGGGCCCGTCGGGCAAGATCCTGAAGCGCGAGATATCACTGCCGGCGGCGGAGGCGGCTGGGCGGGGCTAGCCGCCGTTGTGGGGAGCGCCCTGGACGAACTCGAGGAAGACGTTGGCGATGGCGTTCGCGCCGGACTGCGTGCTCGTGAAGGCGATGTAGTTGCCGCGTGAGCTCATCGCGGGATCGATGCTCGGAGCTGTGAACTCCGGCGTCCGGCAATCGAGGCCGTTGCACGACCATTGCTCGCTGCGGACGTGTAGGTGACCGTGACCGAAGCTGTGCAGGACGTCCGTCCAGCCGAAGATGTTCTCCGGCGCAGGCGCGTGAATGCCGTTCGCCAAGGCGTTGAACGGACCTGACGTGAACACGACCGCCTGTCCGGCACGTGAGACCTGCGGATCGACGCTCGGGCCCGTGAGCTGGTCGTAGCCGTAGTCGTAGCTCACGAGCGCCATCGCCTGCGCATCTGGCGTGTAGGACGGCAACTTGATCTTCGCCAGGTAGACGTCGCTTACCGCGCCGTTGGCGTCGATTCCGTCTGGCGTCGCCCCAGGGTCGAGCGTCCGCCAGTTCGGCGGCGGGTGATACTGCCAGCCGCAGCGGTGGAGCGTGCAGATGTCCGTGGCCGTCGAGTCGAACGCGACGTACCGGCCATGGTCGTCCACCGAGGCGTTCTCACTCAGTCCCGACGCGGGCGTGCCGGCGGGGGTGCTGCTCACCAGCCGCCGGTGGCCACGCAGCTTCAACCCGTGCCGTCCGAGGGTGAGCGCCTGGTACCAGACCTGACCGTTTGATTGGTACGCCAGCCCGCGACCGTCGGTCTGCTGGTCCGGGTTGGCGCCCGAGCCCAGCCGAAGGGTGCGGCCGTGGACGAGGTCGCGGTCGTACAGCCGCCCGTTCGCCTCGAAGACGACGAACCGGCAGCGGCCGTCGATCGACGCGTTGATCGCGTTCGTTATGCCGACGCTCACAAGCCCGGTGGTCTTGGCGCGCAGGTCGCGCATGTAGATATCGCTGTCGGCTGAGCGGTCGGCTCGATCGAAGTTCGTGGCGGTGGACTGGAACGCGATGCAGTGCGGGACCGCGCCGGTCGTTCCATCCACCGAAGGCTTGCTGCTGTCCCCGTTGCCCTGGCGGCCGCGGCTGCTGACGCTGACAAGCGATAGCCGGCCACCAACCTGGCCATCGCCGGCTGTCTTAGCCAGCACGAAGACGTCACGCCTGCCGTTCGTGTCGGTCGGAACGAGATTGCTCGCGAAGGAGTCGTACGCCACATACCGCACGTCGCGGTTGTCCTGGCTGAATGCCGGATCGTCACTCGATCCGTTCGGGGGTAGCCCGCCAGGAGCCGTGCTGATGGCGGAAATAACGGACGGCGTGAACGCGGTGGCCCGCCCCGCGGGAAGCGCACACAAGCAGACGATGCACAGCGCCGCCACGCGGCGAAACAGGCGCGAGTCCATTTTCTCCCGTGATGGTAAGGCATCCTTGAGCGGATGCCCACCGGACGTGGTCGATCTAGCG
>DATEPK010000197.1:0-2643 GCA_035273245.1 Thermoleophilaceae bacterium | reverse complement strand
AGACGTTTGTGGTGAGAACGCCGCCGAAGTCGGTGAGCAGGCCCTTCACGACCCGGGCGGCGGACGCTTGGTGATCTCGAGCGCCGCCTCGGCCAGCATCGGCACGCCCTTGTCGAAGAGCTTCAGGTACTCGTCGTCGGTCGTGCCCATCACGGAGCGCTTGTAGTTGCCCTCCATGAACACCGCGGACTTCCAGAGGGCGAGCGCCTGGTACCAGCGAAGGTCGGACATCGAGCGGCCCGACAGCTTTTCGTACTTCTCCACGAGCTCGTCGCGGGTGGGGAAGCCCTCGCCGTGCGTGACGGTGGTGAGGTCGAACATCGTGTTCAGCTTGTCGTCGCGCTGCGACCACGTGGCGGTCATGTAGCCGAGGTCGGCGAGCGGATCGCCGATCGTGGCCATCTCCCAGTCGAACACCGCGACGAGCCGCGGCGGTGCCTCGTCCGCGAACATCGTGTTGCCGAGCCGGAAGTCGCCGTGCACGATCGTGGCCTCAGGCGATTCGGGCTTGTTCTCCGCGAGCCAGCCGTACAGCTCCTCCACGAGCGGCAGCTCGCGCGTCTTGTTGTGCTCCCAGAGCCCGGTGAAGCGGCGCAGCTGGCGGTCGAGGTAGCCGGTGGGCTTGCCGAAGCCCTCGAGCCCGCAGTCGCGCCAGTCGAGCGAGTGCACCTCCACGAGCGCGCGGATCAGCTCGTCGGCGATCTGGGCGCGGCCCTCGGGATTGTCGATCGGCTCGGGGATCGTGTTCGTGATCACCGTGCCGTGCATGAACTCCATTACGTAGAACGGCACGCCGAGGATCGACTCGTCGTCGCTCGAAGCGAGCACCCGCGGCGTGCGAATGCGGCCCTCGACTGCTCGAAGGAGCCGCGCCTCGCGCAGCACGTCATGTGCGGACGGGGGGAGCGGCGGCCGCGGCGGCCGGCGCAGCACGAACGATGCCTCTCCACGCCGGATCAGATACGTCACGTTCGAGTGCCCTTCCCCGATCCGGTCGGCTTCGACTGGCCCGCTGCCAAGTCCATGCTCGTCGAGAAACGCCTCGAGCGGGCCGCGGACGATCAGGGGCGCGAGCTCCTGTTCGGCTGCCTGGGCCGGGGTGTCGACGATGTCGAGCGACGCCATTGCGAGGGCGGAATCCTTTCAAGTCGCGGGAAGAACTGCGCGGGCGGCCGCGTCTGTGCGGGTAATGGCCCCACGCGCCCGGCTCGTCGCGATAGTGGCCGCCTGCTGGCTCATCACATTGGCAGGCGCCGCTCGTGCCGTGGATGACCACTCGGTGAGCGTCAAGAGCTTCTCGTTCACCGATGCGGCATCCGGCACGTCCACCACCGTGATCCCAGAGGGAGACTCGGTGACGTGGCATTGGGACGGCCCCGGAACGAACCATTCGGTCACGTCCGACACCGGCTCTGCGCAGAGCTTCGACTCGGACGCGACCAACCCCACGCACACCCACCCGACTGGCGACACATTCACGGTCGTCTTCCCGACGTCCGGTTGCTTCCAGTACCACTGCTCGGTCCACCCGGAGATGCACGGGCAGGTGCAGGTGGGCACCGGTGTGTGCCCGCCACCGGCTGCACCCCCGCCCAGCGGAGGAGGGGGCGGCGGTGGAGGCGGTGGTGGCGGAAACGGACCGCCGCCACCTCCGCCTCCAGCGTCGTCCCCCGTGGTGGACACCACCTCACCTGCCTTCAGCGCGGTGAAGGAGAAGTCGAAGAAGCTCGTGTTCACGCTCTCCGAGTCCGCGAAGGTCACCATCAAGGTGCGCAAGGGACACAAGGTCGTGAAGACCTTCCACATGTCCGGCAAGCAGGGCTCGAACAGCTTCAGGCTCACGCACCGAGGACTGAAGAAGCACGTGAAGTACACGGCCACGATCACCGCCGTGGACGCGGCCGGTAACGCTTCGCCGGCCAAGCGCGTGACCGTGAGGGTCTAGCTAGATCTCGTCGAGGTGGCGGACGTTCTCCACGTCCGCGGCGTCGTCGCTCGGGCCGGCCTCGAACCACGCGTCGAGAATCTCGCCGAGCACCGCCTCGCTGGTGGTTCGCAGGGACAGCGCGAGCACGTTGGCGTCGTTCCACTTGCGCGCACCGGCGGCCGTCTCCGAGTCGGCGCAGAGTGCGGCGCGGATGCCCGGCACCTTGTTCGCCGCGATCGATGCCCCGGTGCCGGTCCAGCAGCACACGATGCCCTGCTCGGCGCGCCCCTCGGCCACGTCGCGCGCGGCGGCCTCGCTCGCCCATGCCCAGTCGTCGCGCTCGGAGTCGCTGAGTGCGCCGTGCACGAGCGGCTCGTGGCCGCGCTTGCGGAGCTCATCGACAACGGCGTCGGCCACGCCGGTGCGTTCATCTGCGGCCACGGCGATTTTCACGAAATTGATCCTAGTCTTGGACTCGTGCCCGAACTCCCCGAAGTAGAGATCACCGCGCGGCGCCTTAACCGCGAGCTGAGCGGCCGCACCGTCGAGTCCGCGCTAGCGCCCGGCATGGTCACGATGAAGACGTTCGACCCGCCGCTCGACGCTCTTGCCAGGCGTGAGATCACCGGCGTTCGCCGCGCGGGGAAGATGCCCATCGTGGAGTTCGGCGACCTCTCGCTGCTGATCCACCTGATGTCGGCCGGGCGGCTGCAGCT
>DATEPK010000196.1:0-9966 GCA_035273245.1 Thermoleophilaceae bacterium | reverse complement strand
TCGCCTCGTGATGCACGAGCTGAGCCTCATCAACCTCGAGCAACCCGCGGAGACCCGAAGCTTCGACCACGGCCGCTTCGAGATCTACAAGGTGGGCCCGATGACGCTCGGCCGCGCCACCTATGAGCCCGGCTGGCGCTGGTCCGAGCATGTGGGTGACGGCCTATGCCAGGTCGAGCACGTCGGGCTCGTGATCAGCGGCCGCGCTGCCGTCCACATGGATGATGGAAGCGAACGGGTGATGGGACCCGGCGACTTCTTCTACGTGCCACCGGGCCACGACAGCTGGGTGGTGGGGGACGAGCCGTACGTGTCGCTGCACATCATGGGCAGCGAGGACTACGCGTCGTGATCGACGGGCCGGGCGGCCTCCCCAAGCCGCCCGGCCCTGACGGTCACCTCCTCAAGGTCAGCTGGCGTCTGCTCGACCCAGCAGCTCGTCAGCGCGTTCCTTGAGCTCCTCGACGATGTCGGGGTCGCGGAGGGTGGTGGTGTCACCGAGATCCTTGCCCTCGGCGATGTCCTTGAGCAGCCGGCGCATGATCTTGCCCGAGCGCGTCTTCGGCAGGTCGGCGCCGAAGATCACCGCCTTCGGGCGCGCGATCTTGCCGATCTGCTCACCCACCCATTCGCGCAGCTGCCCGGACAGCTCGTCGGACGGTTCGTAGCCCGACTTCAAGATGACGAACGCAAGCGGCGCTTGCCCCGTCAGGTCGTCCGGTGCAGCTGCCACCGCGGCCTCCGCCACCGATTCGTGCGCGACGAGAGCCGACTCGAGCTCGATCGTGGACAGCCGGTGCCCCGAGACGTTCATGACGTCGTCGATGCGACCGAGCAGCCAGTAGTAGTCCTCGTCGTCCTGCCGCGCACCGTCACCCACGAAGTACGTGTCCGGCCCGTACTTGGAGAAGTAGTTGGACACGTAGCGCTCGTCGTCGTCCCAGAGGGTGCGGAAGATCCCCGGCCACGGCTTCTTCAGCACGAGGAATCCGCCCTGGCCCTGGGGAACTTCGTTGCCCTTCTCGTCGAGGATCGCCGGCTGAACGCCCGGCAGCGGGAACGTGGCCGAGCCCGGCTTGAGCGTGGTCACCCCGGGCAGCGCCGAGATGAGGATGCCGCCGGTCTCGGTCTGCCACCACGTGTCGACGACCGGGCAGCGCTCGCCGCCCACGTAGCGCCAGTACCAGAGCCACGCCTCGGGGTTGATCGGCTCGCCCACGGTGCCGAGCAGCTTGAGCGAGCTGAGGTCGTGCTTCTGCACCGGCTCCGGCCCGGACTTGATGAACGCCCGGATCAGCGTCGGCGCGGTGTAGTACTGGGTGACCTTGTACTGCTCGATGATCGCCCAATGGCGGTCGACGTCGGGGTAGGTCGGATCGCCCTCGTAGAGAACGCCGGTCGTCCCGTTGTTGAGCGGCCCGTAGACGATGTAGCTGTGGCCGGTGACCCAGCCCACGTCGGCCGCGCACCACCACACGTCATCGTCGTGGATGTCGAACACGTACTTGTGCGTGAACGAGACGTACGCGAGGTAGCCGCCGGTGGTGTGCTGCGCGGCCTTCGGCTTGGCCGTCGTGCCCGAGGTGTGAAGCAGGTACAACACGTCCTCGGCGTTCATGTTCTCGGGCTCGAAGTCGGTGGACTTGCCCTCAACGAGGTCGTGCCACCAGAAGTCGCGGCCGTCCTTCATCGGGACGTCGCCGCCCGTGCGGCGCACAACGACCATCTTCTCGATGCTCGGCGCGTGCTGATCGAGCGCCTGGTCGGCGATGTGCTTGAGCGGAATCAGGCCGCCCTTACGCCGCGCCTCGTCCTGCGTGATGAGGACGCTTGCGCCCGTGGAGTTCATGCGCTCGCCGAGCGACTCGGCGGAGAAGCCGCCGAACACCACCACGTGCGGCGCACCGATGCGCGCGCAGGCCAGCATTGCGATCGGGAGCTCGGGAACCATGCCCATGTAGATCCCGACGCGGTCGCCCTTCTTCACCCCGAGCTCCTTCAGCCCGTTGGCGAAGCGGCAGACCTCGTCCTTGAGCTCCGCGAACGTGAACGCCCGCGGCTCCTCCTCGATCGGCTCGGGCACGAAGTGGTAGGCCACCTTGTCCCCGCGTCCCGCCTCGACGTGCTTGTCCAGGCAGTTGTAGGAGATGTTCAGCTCGCCATCCGCGAACCAGGTGCAGTGCGGGGGATCCCATTCGAGCGACTTGGTCGGCTCCTTGGACCACTCCACGAGCTCCTTGGCCTGGTCGAGCCAGAACCCCTCGAAGTCTTTCTCGGCGGCACGGTACAGGGAGTCGTCCGTGACGAGGGCCTGCGCCTTGAACTCATCGGGCGGCGGGTACGACTTTCCCGCTTTGGCCAGTACTTCGATCTCGGCAACCGCTTCGGCGGCGCCAGTGGCTTCCTGTGTCACGTCTCAGTCCTTTCTCCGTGGCCGGCGAGTCTGGGGCGCGAGCCGCACAAACGGTGCGGCCCGCGCCCAGATCGCAATTACTGATTGGCCCCCGGCACACCACGGGCCGCGAGCGGCACCGTTGGGAGCATCGTCCGCTTGAAGGTGAAGTTGACCACCGCCGCGAACGAGGCGTACCAAGCGGCCGCCGCCGTCGCAATCCCGACGTAGCCGCCCCACTTGATGATGGTCTCGTGCCCGCCGGAGTTGCCGATTCCGAGCAGGATGTAGGTCGCCGCCAGCAGCGCGAACACGAGTGCCACGGCCCCTGTCGTCCGCAGCGACGCTACGAACATGTACGTGGTGAAGATTCCCCACGCCCACAGGTAGAGACCGATGGCGGCTCCCGCGTGTGCTGCCGGTATGTCCTTGACGAAGAACGTCACGAGCGCCCAGAACGAGATCCAGAAGGCCCCGTAGGAGGTGAACGCCACCGCTCCGAACGTGTTGCCGGTGCGGAACTCCCACATGCCCGCCAGGAGCTGCGCGACGCCGCCGTATGCGAGCGCCAGGCCAAGCACCACCGGCTCACCGGCGCTGCTGACCAGATGCGCGTTGAACATGCTGAGGACGAACGTCGTGAGCGCGAAGCCGGCGAGCCCCAGGGGCGCCGGATCCGCGGGTGCCCAGATGCCGGAACGTGCGCTCGCCGGCTCCGTCTCCGCTGAGCGGGCGACGTCCGGTCCGCGAACCGTTGCTGATTCCATCAGGCCTCTCTCCCTTCCTCTGCTGCCCCATTGCAGCGGTTTGCGTGCGAAAGTACGCCTTGTACCTGCAGTCACAAAGAGGGCATCGCTGCGCGGTCGAGAAGCACCGATGAGCGGTGTAATAGGAACGACGAGCGGCAACCGTTGACCGGCCGACGCGCCTATTGTGGCGCTTGGAGGTGAGGTAGATGGGAGTTGCGCTGGGAGTGCTGATCGGGTTCGCGATTGCGACCTCCCTGTTTGCCGTCCTGCGGCTGCTGCGCGGGCCGCACCGGGTGATCAGCCCCGAACAGCAGGCCATGCAGGCCGCGCTGCACGAGGCGATGGCCACCCTGCCGCACCTGCGCAAGGGACTTTCGGCCGAGAGCGCGGCTCCGGCGGCCCCGCACCTCCGCGCTCTGACTCAGGCTCCGGCGATCGCCCTGCTCGACGGCGCCCGGGTGCTCGCCTTCGACGGGGACGCCGCCGACCACCACGGCCCCGGCACGATGCTCGCGGTGGACCACGGGCGCGACGGCCGCGTGCACGTGCAGCCGCGTTTTCGCTGTGGCGAGCCCGGGTGCCCGCTTCGCGCGGCGATCGTGGCGCCGCTGATGGTCCAGGACAACTCGGTGGGGACGCTCGTGGCCTTCTACCGGGACGGCGGGAGGCTGCGGCCGGAGGACACCCGCGGGGTGCAGGAGACCGCGTCGCTCGTGTCGGCGCAGATCGCACTCGCCGCGCTCGCCGCCCAGGAGGAGCGCCTTGCCGAGGCCGAGCTGCGCGCCCTGCGCGCCCAGATCTCGCCGCACTTCATCTACAACGCGCTCGCCGCGGTGGCGAGTGAGATCCACGCCGATCCGGAGCAGGCGCGCGAGCTTCTCACCGAGTTCGCGGAGTTCATCCGCTACGCGTTTCGCGGCGACCGGCCGTACGTCACGCTCGCCGAGGAGCTGCGCTATGTGGAGAAGTACCTGCGGCTCGAGCGCGCGCGCTTCGGCGAGCGCCTCGACGTCCGCCTGGAGGTGGCGCCGGAGGTGCTGCAGGCGGTGCTGCCGGTGCTTTCGCTACAACCGCTCGTGGAGAACGCCGTGCGCCACGGCGTGGAGAAGAGCATCGGCAGGCGCAAGGTGGAGATCGTGGCGAACGATCTCGGCCGCGACGCGGAGGTGCGTGTGATCGACGACGGGGTGGGGATGGACGAGGCGCAGACGCGCGCGGCGCTCAACGGCTCGAGCCACGGCATCGGGCTGTCGAACGTGCACGGCCGGCTGCGGGGCGCGTTCGGCGAGGGCTACGGGCTCGAGCTCGAATCCACGCCTGGCTCGGGTACGACGGTCGTGATGACGATTCCGAAGTTCCGCGCCGGGGTGCGTGCCGCGTGAGCGCCGGCCTTCGCTTTCTCGCGGTGGACGACGAGGCCCCCGCGCTGAACGACCTAGTGCGCATGCTGCGTGCGTCCGACTCGGTGGGGCGGGTGGATTCGGCCTCCAGCGGAAGCGAGGCTCTCCGCCGCCTGAACGACTCGACCGAGGACTACCACGGCCTGTTCATCGACGTGCGCATGCCAGACCTCGATGGGCTCGAGCTCGCCCAGATCCTGCGGCGCTTCGCGAGCCCGCCCGCGATCGTGTTCGTGAGCGCGTACGAGGACGCGGCGGTGCAGGCGTTCGAGCTGCGCGCGGTGGACTACCTCGTGAAGCCGGTGAGCAGGAAGCGGCTCGACGAGGCGGTGGATCGCGTGAGCGCCGTGAGCTCGATCGAGGTGCATGAGCTGGAGCCCGCCGCGACAGCCTCGCCGTCGGCCGGCGCCGCCGCCGCACCGACCGCTGCTGCCGCCACTGCCGCGGAGGACGAGGACGAGATCGTGCCGGTGGACAGCCTCGCGGCCGGCACCACGCGGCTCGTGAGCCGCTCCTCGATTCTCTACCTGTCCGCGAGCGGCGACTACGTGCGCGTGGTCACCGCTGACGGGCGCTACCTGATGCGGGGGAGCCTCGCCGAGGTCGCGCGGCGCTGGGAGCCGTTCGGTTTCGTGCGCGTGCACCGCCAGTACGTGGTGAACCTGCGCCGCGCCACCGAGATACGCCCGCAGCTCAACGGCACCGCCACGCTGCTCTTCCCGGGCGACCGCGAGGTGCCGGTGGCGCGTCGCGAGGTGGCCGAGCTGCGCCGGAGGCTGCGCCTGTGAGGCCAGCGCGGTGAGCCCCTCCACCCCGGGGCGCCGCCGCACGCCGCGTGACGAGCTCGCCGAGGCCACCGCCCACGGTGGCGTCTATCTGCGGCGTCTCGTGCGTGCACAGCTCGCTCTCTCGCTGCTCGCGCTCGTGGCGTTCGCCGGCATCCTCGGCTCGTTGCCGCTGCTGCTCTATCTCGCTCCGGCGCTTCGGCACGTATCGCTTTTCGGCGTGCCGCTGCCGGTGCTGCTGGTGGCGGTGCCGCTCTTCCCGCTGTTCGTCGGGCTGGGGCTCATCTACCAGCGGCGGGCCAACGCGCTCGACGAGGCGTTCAGGGACCTGGTGGGCAGATGATCGCGCTGATCGCGGTGAGCGTGGTCACGATCGGCACGCTCGGCCTCGGCACCTGGGCGGTGCGCTTCGCCCGCACAACGTCGGACCTGTTCGTGGCCTCGCGCGCGATCACGCCGTGGTGGAACGCGGCCGCGGTGTCGGGCGAGTACCTGTCGGCTGCGAGCTTCCTGGGCATCGCCGGGCTGGCGATGAAGCTCGGCATGGACGCCATCTGGCTGTCGGTCGGGTTCACTGCCGGCTACCTCACGCTGCTGCTGTTCGTGGCTGCGCCGCTTCGGCGCTTCGGCTCGTTCACGATCTCGGACTTCGTCGAGGCCAGGCTCGGCAGCCCGCGCATGCGGCTGCTCGCCGCGGCGATCGTGCTCGGCATCGCCGGCTTCTATCTCGTACCGCAGCTGAAGGGAGCGGGGATCACACTCGGCGAGGTGATCGGCGCGCCGTACTGGGTGGGCGTGGTGGTGGTGGGCGCGATCGTGGCCGTGAACGTCGGCCTTGGCGGGATGCGCGGGATCACGTACGTGCAGGCGGTTCAGTTCTGGATCAAGACGTTCGCCATCGCGCTGCCGGCATGCCTGCTGCTCATCTACCTGGGCGGGCTGCCGCACCGCGCGGCGCTGTTCGGCTCGGACGTGCCGCGCGCTCCTGCGTCCGGCCTCGTGGTGAAGCTCGACTCGCCCAAGACCGTCACCTTCCAGCGCGCCACCGGCTACCGCGCCGCGGGCGTGCCTCACCGGGCCCGGGCGGGCGAGAAGGTCACGCTGCCGGCCGGACGCTTCGTGTTGCCGCCCGGCGCATCGGTGCCGGTGGGCGAGGGCGCGCAGCGGGGGCCGGGCGTGGTGTGGGCGCGGCCGGTCGGTCATGGAGGGCGCGACGGTCCGCTGTTCGTCTACTCGCTTCTGATCGCGACGGTGCTCGGCACCATGGGACTGCCTCACATTCTCGTCCGCTTCTACACGAATCCGGACGGGCCGGCCGCTCGCCGCACCACGGTCCGGGTTCTCGGCCTGCTCGGGATCTTCTATCTGTTCCCGACCGTGTACGGGCTGCTGGGCCGAGTGCTCGCGCCGGCCCTGTACGTCACCGGCGACACTGACTCCGTGGTGCTGCGGCTGCCGCATCTCGCGTGGCCGGGCGTGCCAGGCAACCTCCTGTCCGCGCTCACGGCGGCGGGCGCGTTTGCCGCGTTCCTCTCCACGGCATCCGGCCTGCTCGTGTCGATCGCCGGCACACTCTCGTACGACGTCTGGGGCCGCGTGCGGCCGCGCGGCGGCGGCACGCACTCACGCCGGCTCCGCTTCCGGATGTCCGCGGGCGCCGGGATCGTGGTGCCCGCGCTGATCGCACTCGCCGCCGGCAACCTCGACATCGGCGTGCTGGTGGGCTGGGCGTTCGCAATCGCCGCGAGCAGTTTCTGCCCGATGTTCCTGCTCGGCATCTGGTGGCGGCGGCTCACCGCGCGGGGCGCCGCCAGCGGCATGATCGCCGGCACCGCCGTGGCGACTGGCGGCATCTTCGCGGGCCTGATCGCCGGGGAGAACGTGGGCGGGGCGCTCGGCGCGCTGCTGAGCCAGCCCGCCGTGGTGTCGGTGCCCATCGCCTTCGTGACGATGGTCGCCGTGTCGCTGCTCGACCCCCGTGGGGTGCCGGATGTGGAGCCGATGATGCTCGCGCTGCACGCGCCCGAAGGGCTCGGCCTCGAGCAGCTCGAGCAGGAGCCCGCCGCAGCGGATGAGTTACGCCGCGTGGGGACCTTCGTCGAGGTGCAGCCAGTCGTCGAGCGGTAGCCGGCCGCCCGCTTCCGCGAGTTCCTTGCGTGTGATCTGGGGGAGGCATGTGACCGGGATGTTCCCGATCAGCTCGACCGTCTTGCGGTTCGACTCGGCGATGCCGTCCGCCGGATCGGGCCACGGCGTCATCACCACGCCGCGCACATCAAGCCCGGCGGTGCGCGCTGCCTCGAGCGTGAGCAGCGTGTGGTTGATCGAGCCGAGCGATGGCCGCGCCGCGATCACCACGGGCACCGCAAGGTCGAGCGCTAGGTCGCGCACGAGGTAGCCCGGCGTGATCGGGACGAGCAGGCCGCCCACGCCCTCGCACACCAGCGCGTCCGCATGGTCGGCTGCGTTGCGCGCCTTCGCGAGCAGCTCATTCGGCTCGATCTGATCCCCCGCCATCTCGGACGCGTAGTGCGGGGAGACGGGCGGGCCGTAGCGATGCGGCGACACGTCCTCCTCGGACTGGCCCGCGTTCGCCACCGAGGCGAGCAGCTCGTGGTCGCGCGCCCAGCCCTCCGGCGGCTCCTCTTCGAGACCGGTCACGGCCGGCTTGAACGCCGCCACCTTCTCGCCGCGCGCCACGAGGCCCGCGCAGATGGCCGCGGCGAGGATCGTCTTCCCAACGCCGGTGTCGGTACCGGCGACGAATACGCCTCTCACGTACCGAAGTGTTACGCGGCTTCAGCGAGCCCGTCGTATATGGCCGGAGCGGCCTCCGGCTGCGGGACCTGTGGCTGGGCAGGCATCACCGCGGCGAGGACCTTCGCCGCCTGTCGCAGCTCGGCACTGGTGTGCGAGGCCATCACCGCGAGCCGCAGCCGCGAGGTGCCCTCAGGGACCGTCGGCGGCCGGATCGCCTGCGCGAACACGCCCTTCCTGAGCGCCTTCTCGCACGCCGCCATCGCCGCGGACGCGCCGCCCACCACGAGCGGCACGATCTGCGTCTCCGAATCGCCGCACTCGAGCCCCTCGTCGCGCAGCGCGTCCCGCAGCACGCGCGCGTTGCGCTGCAACTTGTCCACCCGCTGCGGGGACGACCGCAGCAGGTCGAGCGCGGCGAGTGCACCCGCCACCGCCGGCGGCGGCAGCGCCGTGGAGAAGATCAGCGTGCGAGCCGTGTTGACGAGGTAGTCCGCCATGTCGGCGTCGCAGCACACGTAGGCGCCGTAGGAGCCGAGCGACTTGCCAAGCGTGCCGACGACCACGTCCACCTCGTCCTCGAGCCCGGCCGCAGCCACCGCGCCGCGGCCGTCCGGTCCGAGCGCGCCGGTGCCGTGGGCCTCGTCCACCATCACGCGCGTGTCGTAGCGGCGCGCGAGCTCCACGATCTCGGGAAGCGGCGCGATGTCGCCGTCCATGGAGAACACGCCGTCGGTGACGATCAGCGCCGCGCGCCCCGCCGCCTCGCGCAGCCCGTATTCGAGGTGGTCGAGGTCGCAGTGGTCGTAAACGAACGTGCGAGCGTTGGCGAGCCGGCAGCCATCCACGATGCTCGCGTGGTTGAGCGAGTCGGACAGCACCACGTCGCCCTCGCGCGCGAGCGTCGACACGATGCCGGCGTTGGCCAGGTAGCCGGAGCCGAACAGCAGGCAGGCCTGGCTCCGCTTGAAGTCCGACAGCTCCGACTCGAGCCTCCGGTGCACCGTCATGTTGCCGGACACGAGCCGCGACGCCCCGGCGCCCACGCCGTAGCGCATGGCCGCCTCGGCCGCCGCCTCGCGCACGCGCGGGTGATCGGCGAGCCCGAGGTAGTTGTTCGAGCAGAGCAGCAGCACCGGCTTGCCGTCGAGGAGCACGCGCGGTCCCTGGGGCCCCGACACGAGCCGCATGCGCCGGTAGAGGCCGCGCCCGCGAAGGTCTTCGAGCCGTTCGTTTATGTCGGTCATGCGGCCTCCCCCGGAACCTGCACGACCTCGAGCGGCCGCGCGCGGTTGGGCGCACCGTCAGGCCGCGGTGGCACCGAGCTCTTCTTGCGGTGCCGCAGTTGCGTGGACGGATCCCAGAAGTTCGCCTCGGCCTGGCTTCTGATCAGCCGGTCGATCGGCGTGCCCGGCGTGTCTCCGGCAAGCCACCCGTCGCGGTTGTCGGGCCGCGGGTTCGAGCCGTTGTCAGGCTGCGCCGCGGTGTTCAGCCCGAGGTCCTCGAACATCGCGCGGTCGTCCTCCGGCTCGGCCCCGAGAGTGGTGAGGAAGTTGCCCATCATCACGCCGTTCAGTCCCGCCTTCACCGCGAGCGGCTGCAGTTCGCCGAGGTTCTCGATCCGTCCGCCGCAGAGCCGGAAGAGCGCCTCGGGAAGGATCAGCCGGAAGATCGCGATCCACTTGACCGCCTCCCATGGGTCCATGAAGTCGCGGTCGCCGAACTTGGTGCCTGGACGAGGATTGAGCAGGTTGATCGGCACCGACGTGGGGTCGATCGACGCGAGCTGGAACGCCATCTCCACCCGCTGCTCGCGCGACTCGCCAAGATTGAGGATCCCGCCCACGCAGGTCTCGAGCCCGGCCTCCTTCACCGCCTCGATC
>DATEPK010000195.1:0-11985 GCA_035273245.1 Thermoleophilaceae bacterium | reverse complement strand
CCCGACCAGCGCTCGCCGTCGGCCAGGCTCTTCTCCAGCCGGTCGAAGCTGCCGAGCTTGCCGCCCAGGTTGTCCACCATGTGCACGAGCGTGGCCTCGCGAGTACAGGGAACCACCGGGCTCCCGTGCTCTAGCTGCCCGTGGTGGGACAGGATGATGTGGAGCAGGCCCTCGGCGGTGTGCTCCGGGAAGCCCTGGATCCTCTCGATCTCGCTGCGCACCAGGTAGTAGCCGAGCGCGATCTCGCCCTGCAGCTTGCCCGCATCCGTCAGCTCGATCGCGCCGTTCTCCACCGCGTACGCCTCGATCTTGCCGATGTCGTGCAGCAGCGCGCCCGCCACCGCCAGCTCACGGTCGATCTCTGGGAAGGTTCCGCACAGCGAGTGCACGCCCTGGGCCACCGACAGGCAGTGCTCGAGCAGGCCGTGCTTGTACGCCTGGTGGTAGCGCTTGGCGGCCGGCGCCTCGCGCCAGCGCGTCCAAACGGAAGAGCTCTCTCCGAAGAAGCGCTCGAGCAGCTCGCGCAGGAACGGGTTCTGCGTCATTCCCACGAGCTCGCGCAGCCCCTCCTCCATCTGCTCGACCGAGCGCGCCGGGCCCTCCTCGAGGTCGCACGCTTCGTATTCGCCGGCCTCGGCGGGGCGCAGCGCGCGCACGGTGAGCGACGACCCGTACTTCGGGTCCACGGAAAAGGTGCCGAGCACGCGCACGACGCCGCCCGGGCAGCAGTGCTCGGACAGCTCCTCCACGCGCTCCCAGAGCACGGCCTCGACGGCCCCCGTGACGTCGCCGAGCTGCAGCTTGAGGAACGCCTCGCCGTTCTTCTTCTGCCGCCGCGTGCGCTCGCGCACGACGAACACGCTGTCCACCGACTGGCCATCGGCGAGGTCGCGCACGAACACTTTGGAAACGCTGAGGGACTGCTGCTCCATCGTCATTCCACGGTAAAGCGGCTCTCGGACGGCACTGGCCGTTAGGCTGCGCGAATGGGTAGCGAGAAGCCAGCCGTGCTGGTCGCCGGCGGCACCGGTGCGCTCGGCGGGGCGGTGCTCGGAGTGCTGCTCGAGAGCGGCTACCCGGTCACCGCCACCTGGGTGGTGGAGGAGGAGCGCGAGCGCGTGGCGCGCAACTTCGAGGGCCACTCCGGCCTCGCGCTCGTGCAGGCCGACCTGATGGACCCGGACGCGGTGGACGAGGCCGTGGCGGGCATCGAGGGCCTCGGCGGGATCGTGAACCTCGTCGGCGGCTTCAGCATGCCGGGGAAGGTGCACGAGTCCGACATCGTGGACTTCGACAGGCAGCTCCGGCTCAACCTCCGGCCCGGCTTTCTCCTCGCGCACGCCGGCATCCCGCGCCTGATCTCGAACGGCGGAGGAGCGTTCGTGGGCGTGTCCGCGCGGCCGGCGCTCAACCCCTTCCCGGGCGCGGCCGGCTACATCACGGCGAAGGCCGCGGTGCTCGCGTTCATCCGCGCGCTCGACGCCGAATACCGCGACGACGGCGTGCGCTGCAACGCGATCCTTCCGAGCGTGATCGACACGCCGGCCAACCGCAGCGCGCAGCCGGACGCCGATCACTCGAAGTGGGTGCCGCCGCAGCAGATCGCGAAGGTGATCCGCTTCCTCGTGTCAGACGAGTCGGCGCCCACGAGCGGCGCGGCGATCCCCGTGTACGGCCGGGCGTAGGCGCGACTAGCTCGCCGCGCGAAGCTCCACCACGTCGCCACCGCGCTCGTGGTCGAGCCCGAACAGCTCGCGTATCGCCTCGGCGTGGCGGAGCGAACCGTGGCCGCGCAGGCGGGCGGCGGGATCGTGCAGCAGCTTGGTGACGAGCGAGCGGCTGAACGCGTCGAGCAGCTCGCGCTGAGCACGATCGAGCTTGCCGCCCGCCCGGGCCAGCTCGGCTCGGCGCAGGTCCTCCACGTGCGAGTAGAGCGCGTCCACCACGGGCGCCACCGCCAGGCCGTTGCGCCAGCCGCGGAAGCGCACCACTTCCTCCGCAACGATCGCCTCGGCACTCGCCAGCTCGCGCCGGCGGCCGTCGAGGCTCGCCTTGATGTTGCGATCGAGGTCGTCGATGTCGTAGAGGATCGCGCCCGGCACACCGGACACCTCCGGCTCCACATCCCTCGGCACGGCGAGGTCGATGAGCACGAGCGGCCGCTCGGGGCGCGGACTGAGCGCCGCCTCCACGTGCGCGCGCGTGACTATCGGGTGCGGCGCGTCCGTGGAGCAGACCACCATGTCCGCCTCGGGAAGCTCCTCCGCGAGCGCGCCAAGCTCGGCGGCCCGGGCCCCCAGGCAGCTCGCCAGTGCGCGCGCCGCGGAGAGAGTCCTGTTGAGCACCACGATGTCGCCGGCGCCACGGCGGCGGAGCGCCATCCCGGTGGACTCGGCCATGCGCCCGGCGCCCACGAGCAGCACCCGCCGCGAAGCGAGGTCGGGGAACGCGCGGCGTGCGATGTCGACGGCCACCGAGGACACCGACATCGGGCCGTCGGAGATGCGCGTCTCGCGCCGCAGGCGCGCGCCGGCCGCCACCGCCTGGCGGAAGAGGCCGTCGAGCAGCGGCCCCAGCGCGCCCTCCTCGGCGGCCAGAGCGGCGGCCGCCTTCACCTGACCCTGCACTTCGCTTTCCCCGAGCACCATCGAGTCGAGCCCGCCGGTCAACCGGAAGAGATGGCCCGCCGCCGCCTCCTCGTAGAGCGCGTAGTGCGCGCAGGCAAGCTCCGGCGCCGAGATCCGGCTGCACGCCACGAGCGCACCGGCGCCGGCGGTGCGCGCGTGCTCGGGATCGTCGGACACCACGTACACCTCGGTGCGGTTGCAGGTGGAAACAGCGGCCGCCTCGGCCACACGCGGATCGCGCATCAGCCGCCGCAGCAGGCCGCGCACGCCCTCCGAGTCGAGCGCCGCCTTCTCGCGTTGCGCCACCGGCGCCGTGCGATGCGAGAGGCCCACCGCCGCCAGGTGCGGACCCCCCGCGCTCACCGCCGCGTCTCCTCGCGCGCGCGTGAGAGCGAAGCCAGCTCGCGCCGCACCCGAGCGGTCCGCCTGACCATGATCGACCCATAGGTCACGAGCAGGATCGCGAACACGAGGTACGCGCCGAGCACGTACCTGATCGCCTCGTGCGCGGGCATCACGCCACCTCCACGAGCTGCCGCCGCCGCTCCCGCCGCAGCTCGCCGGAGGCCGCCTTCGCCGCGATCTCGATTCGCCACAGGGTGACGTAGAGAAGCGCGATCGCCCCGATCGCCGCCACGAAAGCGAGCCGCATCGAGCCCGGCATGTTGCCGCCGGTGGCCGAGAGCACGCGCGGGTGGGTGAACGCCTGCGCGAGCCGCACCGCCACGAAGTTGAGCGGTACGAACGCGCCGCCGATCACCGCGAACACCGCGGCGTACCGCGCCTGCCGCTCCGGATCCTCAATCGAGAACCGGAGCGGCTGGTAGCAGCAGTAGAGGAGGAACACGATCAGGAAGGAGACGAGCGTCGGCTCGTTCCACACCCACCAGTGACCCCATGCGGCACGTGCCCAGATCGAGCCGGTGCCGAGCACCCCGACCGCGAACACGATCGACAGGTGGATGGCCACGTACGAGCGCACGTCCCAGCGCCGGTCGCCCGTGCGCAGGTACTTCACCCCCATGAGACCGGCGGCGATGAACCCGCACAGGGCGACGATCGCGAGCGGCACATGCAGATAGAAGATCTTCTGCACGAGCCCCTGATCGGCATCGGTGGGCGCGTAGGCAAAGACGAGGGCGAAGGCGGCCGCAAGTGCGGCCACCGACGCCAACGTCATGGTCCGGATGGAACTCATAGCGACTTCAGGTACTGGACGAGGTCGCTCTTCTGCTGCGCGCTGAGGTTCAGCCCGAAGCAGCTGTTGTAGTGGTCCACCACCTGGCCGAGCGTCTGGAACCGGCCGTCGTGGTAGAAGCCGCCCTTCGCGTGCGACCAGAGGCCGCGCAGCGGGGTGGTCCTGTACATGTGAGTCGGCGAGCGATCCGCCTCGAACGAGTCGGTGCAGATCTCCGACGGCTTGTGCAGGTTGTTCCCCGGGTCGGTGAAGTTCGGCGGCACGTGGCAGCTTGCGCACTTGCCCTGGCCATCGAAGATCGCCTTGCCGCGCCGCGCCGCCCTCTTGTTGAAGCTGTGCTTCGGCGGCTTGGGCGGCTGCAGGCTCAGCTCGTAGTACTGCAGAGCCGGCAGCACGGGCGTGACCAGATCGTGCGTCACGTGGACGTGGCCAAAGTTGTTCTTGGCCGCGATCGGGAACTGGTTCGGGTCATCGAGCCGGGCATCGGTGAAGTTGCCCTGCCCGTGCATCTCGAGCACCGCCACGAACGCGTTCCAGTAGGGGATCGAGCCCCAACCGGTGAACGTGTGGAGGTTCACGCCCTGGAGGCCGAACGCCGGCGGGATCAGGGTCGAGCCCGAGCCGCCGTCCGGGCGGAAGGCCTTGCCGTCCATGAACAGCTCGGCGTCGAACTTGCCAGGACCCCAGCTCGCCAGCACCTTCTTCACGGTTGCCTCGTCGGCACCGAGGACGTTCTCGACAGGCTTGAGGTTCGGGGCCAGCGAGATCACGGCGCCCACGTTGAGGTCACGGTTTGGCCAGCCGTCGAGCCGCTTGCCGATGCCGGGCGCGAACGAGTTGTTCACCGTCGAGTGGCAGACGGCGCAGGTGAGCCCCACCGACCGCAGCGAGCCGTTGTGGTTGAACTTGCCCTGCACGCCAACCACGGCGTTCAGCTTGATCAGCGCGAGCGTGGTCTTCGGATCGTTGAGGTTGACCTTGCCCTTCTTGATGGCGTTCACCACCGACTTCGGAAGGGCGTTCGCGTCGACCTTCAGGCCCGCCGCCAGCGCCGCCTTGGGCGAGAGGCCGGGGCCCACGCCGCCGTTCTTCGCGCCCTCGATTGCCTTCTCGAGCTGAAGCGCACCGCTCCAGAACTGCTCGTCACCAAAGGTGTCGAAGCGGAACACGCGCTTGCCCTTGTTGAAGAGCCTCACGTTGCTCGCGGGCACGCGCGCGTGCGCGCGCGTGTGCTTCGTCGGTGTCTTCGAGACGGCGCTGAAGTTGAACAGCAGCGCACCCATGACCATGAGCAGCCCGGCCACAGGTAGGAACTTGAGGGCCCTCCCTAACGCTCTCGACATCTCTCTCTCCTCCGGACCGCTGATCTTTATTTGACAGCTAGGTGGGGATTTATATACAGTTTTCGTGACTTTTGTCAAGGAGCGCGGAGAGAGGTGCTGATGGACCCGAGAAGGAAGCGAAGGATCCGACTGATGGTGGCCCTCAGCGCGGCGCTGATGCTGGCGGGCGGCCTGATCTACACGAGCTTCAGCGCGGCGAGCGACGCACGGACGCCGAGCCAGCTCCTGCGTTCGGCGCAATCCGGGCGCTCGTACCAGCTCACCGGAAAGGTCGCGCCGGGCTACCGGGTGAATGGCGACGAACTCGACTTCCGCGTGCGTGACCGGAACGGCACGGCCTCGGTGCCGGTCAGGTACACCGGCGAGATCCCGGATCCGTTCAAGACGGGGCGCGAGGTGATCGTCACGGTCACGCCCTCGAAAGGGGCCTTCATCGGCAAGCGCGACTCCCTGATCACGAAGTGCCCGTCCAAGTTCAGCGCGGCGAAGGGGACCTGAGGTGATGACGCTCGGTCGCGCCTGCGTCTTTCTCGCACTCGCGATAGCGCCGGCGGGCGCGCTCGCGTCGATCTACGGCGCGCGCTCGCGCCGGCGCGAGTGGGTGGCGGTGGGCCGCCGCTCGGTCTACGCGCTTGCGGCGGTGCTCACCGTGGCGTTCGCCGTCCTCGAGTCGGCGTTCCTGCGCTCGGACTTCTCCTTCGAGGTCGTGGCCACGCACTCGAGCCTCGCCACGCCGTTCTTCTACAAGGCTGCGGCGATGTGGTCGTCTCAGGAGGGGTCGCTGCTCCTGTGGATGTGGCTGCTCTCGCTCTGGTCGAGCCTCGTCCTCTTCCTCACCCGCAACACGCTCCGCGAGCTCGCGCCCTATGCAACCGCGGTGCTGCTCGGCTTCGCCACCTTCTTCGGCTCGCTCGTGGTGTTCCTCGCCAACCCGTTCCAGCTGCTCAGCCCCGCGCCCGGCGACGGCACGGGGCTCCAGCCGCTCCTGCGCCACCCGAGCATGATGATCCACCCGCCGATGCTCTACTCGGGGTACACGCTGTTCACGGTGCCGTTCGCGTTCGCCGTGGCGGCGCTGATCACGCGCCGCACGGATGCCGCCTGGATCCGCGCCACCCGGCGCTTCGGCCTCGCCGCCTGGTGCTTCCTCGGGATCGGGATCCTGATCGGCGCGCGCTGGTCGTGGTCCGAGCTCGGCTGGGGCGGCTACTGGGCGTGGGACCCGGTGGAGAACGCCGCGCTCATGCCGTGGCTCGCGGGCACCGCGTTCCTGCACTCGTTCATGGTGCAGGAGAAGCGCGGGCTCCTGAAGCTGTGGAACGTCTGCCTCGTGCTCGGCGCCGGCATCCTCGCCATCCTCGGCACCTTCCTCGTGCGCTCGGGGATCCTGCAGTCGATCCACGCGTTCGGCGGGTCCACGCTCGGCAAGCCGTTCCTCGGCTTCATCGCCGTGCTCGTGCTCGGCTCCGTCGCGCTCGTCACATCGCGGCGCGAGTACCTGCGCTCGCCCGAGGCGCGCTCGTACTCGCCGCTCTCGCGCGAGTCGATCTTCCTGCTGAACAACGTGCTGCTCGTGGGCCTGTGCTTCGTGATCTTCTGGGGCACGTTCTTCCCGCTGATCTCGGAGGCGTTCACCGGGAACAAGGCGAGCGTCGGGCCGCCGTGGTTCGACCGCTACACGGTGCCGCTGGCGATCGCGCTTGTGTTCATGTCGGGACTCGGCCCGCTGATGGCATGGCGGAAGACGACTCTCGCGGGCGCGCGGCGCAGTGTGCAGGCGCCCGCGCTCTTCGCGATCGCCGTGGTGGTTCTGCTGCTCGTGCTCGGCGTGCCATCGTCCAAGCCCTCGGCGCTTGCGCTGTTTGCGGGGGCGGCGTTCGCCATCGGGTCGGTCTTGCAGGAGCTCTACCGCGGCGTGAGCGTGCGGCGCGCGACAACGAGCGAGGCGCCTCCGCTTGCCCTCGTGTCCGTCGTTCGCCGCAACCGCCGCCGCTATGGCGGCTACATCGTGCACGTGGGAATCGCGCTGCTGTTCATCGGCGTGGGCGCGTCCGCCGCGTTCCAGCACATCCGCGATGTGCGCCTGTCGCCGGGGCAGACCGCACGGATCGGCGGCTACGACGTGCGCTATCTGCGCGCCACGAGCAGCGTCGCTCCGGAGAAGGTCGTGCTCGGGGCGGTGCTCGACGTGTCGAAGAACGGCAAGCACGTCACCACGCTTCGAACCACGCGCGGCTACTACCCGAGCTCGGACCCCACCGCGGGCCCGGTGGGCCAGTACTTCGACGGCGACTCCACCACCGAGGTGGGCCTGAAGGCCGGGCTGCGGCGCGACATCTGGACCGCCGTGCAGCCGGACGTGGGCGCGATGCAGAAGATGATCGACGGGATCGACAAGCGCTTCCCGCTCGCGCAGGGTGACACGCAGGCGCTCCTGTTGAGCGCGGTTGCTCAGCGCTACGTGGCCGCCCCGCCGCCGGCCGTGTTCCGGCTGATCGTCTCGCCCATGGTCGAGTGGATCTGGCTGGGCGGCATCGTGCTCGGCCTCGGCGGTCTGATCGCCATCTGGCCCCCGCCGCGGGCGCGGCGCGAGCGGGCGCCGGCGTCGTCGTGGTCGGCCCGTCTCGGACGCGAGCTGTCGAGGGCCTGACATGCAGCTCTTCCTCGTCATGCTCGTGCTCTGCGGTGCGGCCGCGTTGATGGCCTCGCCGCTTTATTCGAAGCGACGTGCCGGCCACGGCCTGGATCCCGAGGAGGCCGCGCTCGAGGCCGCCCGCGATGCGAAGTTCCGCGAGATCCGCGACGCGGAGCTCGACTTCCGCACCGGCAAGCTCTCGCGCGAGGACTACCGGGCGATCGACGCGTCGCTTCGGGGGGAGGCGATCGAGCTGCTGCGGCGGCTCGACGCCGTGAGGGGAAAGGAGGCGGCGGCGTGAGGATCGCGGCACTCGCGGTCGCCGCCGCTCTCCTTGCGCTCCTCGCCTACGGCGTGTTCGTGAACCAGCCCAAGCGCGGCATCGACGCGGCGCTGGCGGCCGGCAAGCGTCCCGCCGCTCCCGACCTGAGCCTGCCGCGGCTCGGCGACACCGCGCCGGTCTCGCTGCGCGCCTGGCGCGGCAAGGTGGTGGTGCTCAACTACTGGGCCTCGTGGTGCCCACCGTGCCGCGACGAGAGCCCGCTGCTCGAGCGCTGGCAGAAGCGGATCGCGCCGCGCGGCGGCACGGTGCTCGGCGTCGACGCGCTAGACGTGACCTCCGACGCTCGCTCGTTCATGCGCCACTACGGGCTCACCTACCCGATGCTGCACGACGGCGACGGCCACTCGCAGCAGCGGTTCGGCATCACCGGCTATCCGGAGACGTTCGTGATCGACCGCCACGGCCGCATCGCGGCCGTGCAGCGGGGTGCGGTGGACGACGCGTTCATGAAGCAGTCCGTGCTGCCCCTGCTCAAGGAGAAGGCATGAGACGCGCCGCGCTGATCCTGCTCGTCGTCCTTGCCGCCCTGCCGACTGCCACTGCCTCCGCCACCTGTTCCAAAGCCAGCCTGCCGAACATCGAGGGCCAGGTGATGTGCCTCGTGTGCGGCGTGCCGCTCAGCCTGGCCGACTCGCCGCAGGCCTCGCGCGAGCGCGACTTCATCAACGCGCTGATCGACAAGTGCGAGTCCACGAGTCAGATCAAAGCGGCGCTGGTGGCGCAGTACGGGCCGCGCGTCCTCGCGCTGCCAAAGGACAACGGCTTCAACGCCGCGGTGTACATCGTTCCGGTGCTCGCTCTGCTCGTGCTCGCGGCGCTCGCCTTCATCGCGGTGCGCTGGTGGAGCTCGCATGGGCGGAACGCGGACCCCGTGATACCGGCACCGGTCGGCGCCGACGCGCGGCGTCTCGAGGCCGAGATGTCACGCTGGGAACGCTGAAACTCCGTCTCTGCGCCGCTCCAATGACTAATGTTGTCTTGATCTCTCTTCGGTTCCGTGTACTCAAATGGCTGCATCTGGCGATAAACCACGTGGCGACTACCTCGAGCTCATAGCCGACCCGCTCCGCCTGCGGGTGGTGCGCTTCCTGGAGCAGAACGAGCGCGGATCCCTGTCCCAGCTGGCGGACGCGGCGGGCGTGCACGCCAACACGCTGCGCCCGCACGTGCTCGAGATGGAGGACGCCGGCCTGCTCATAGCCGAGCGGCGGGTGCTGCCGAGCCGCCGCGGGCGCCCCGGCATCGATTACAAGCTCTCCCCAGGGTGGAGGGGCGCCGGCACCGACTTCCTCGGCATCGCCGAGCTGCTCGCCGCCGCGCTGGGGCGCGTCGGGCTCGACGCCGATCGCCTGCGGGACGTGGGCGAGGAGTGGGGCCGCTACCTGGTCGGGCGCCCGGGCAGCTACGACGTGGAGGAGGAGCTGCCGCGCGTGCTCGGCCGCCTCGGCTTCGAGGCGAGCGTGAGCAACGGCAAGCTGCAGCTCACGCGCTGCCCCTGCTCGACCGTCGCGCCCGACCAGCCGGAGATCATGTGCATGCTCGCCGAGGGCGTGATCCAGGGGGCGCTGGCGGCAGCGGGCTCCGGGCGCACGGCCAGCGCGTTCGACCACGACGCCGAGCGCCGGCGCTGCAGCGCCAAGCTGGCGACGCCGAAGTAACGCCTACTTCACCGGCGGGTCGAGCAGCAGGACGTCCTTGTCGTAGTCCACCGCGATCTTGCCGAAGCGGCTGAGGACGTCAGAGCCGAGCAGCCCGGCGGGGCCGCCGCGCGCGCCGTCGAACAGCTTGAGCGCCGCGATGCGGTCGGCGTGCAGCCGCACCTTTCCCGCGCGCCAGTTCTTCACCTGCACCATCTGACCGCGGCTGCCGCCCGTCACTCCGTGTAGCGGCTCCGACGGGCCGAGCGTGCGCAGACCGAGGTCGCGCGCGAGGCTGCGGTCGATCAGCGACTGGCTCGCGCCGGTGTCGAGCGCGAACGGGTACGGGCCGCGGCCGTTGATGTAGATCGGGACGAGCGCGATCGTGTTGCGGCCCTTCGCCGTGATCACGCGCAGCTTGACGGTCTGCTCGCCCTTGGGCACGCCGGGTGTGGACAGCTTCACGTGCTTCCCGGAGGGCGTGACCGCGGCCTCCTGACTGCTCGGCCGCTTATGCGCGCTCCCGCCGCAACCACTCAGCGCGACCGCTCCAATCAGCACCGCCCATCCCGTCCGCCGCATGGGCTCTGGTGTACCCGCGGGCGGGCATTCCAATCAGCCGCCGGTATCGTTCAGCAGCGGCCAGGTGTCTCAGGGAAGAGGTGAAGGAATGGACTCGAAGCGCAAGTTCGCTCTCGCGATCTCTCTAGCGGCGCTCATCTGCGCGTGCGCGGTGCCGGCGGCTTCAGCGAAGGTGACTGTGAGGTTCAAGCGCATCGCCGGCTTCCACTCTCCGGGCACACCGGCCAAGTACAACCGCGTCGGCATCCTGATGACGGGCTCGCCGAAGGCGAGGAACGTGCTCGTGCTGAACCCCGGCACCTCGGCCAGCGCCGCGTACTTCGAGCCGCTCGCCAAGGCCATAGTTACGCGCGCGAAGGGCTGGCAGGTGTGGTCCGTCGAGCGCCGCGAGAACCTGCTCGAGGACCAGTCGATGCTCGACAAGGCCAAGCAGGGCAAGGCCAGCGGCCAGCAGCTCTTCGACTACTACCTCGGCTGGCTCACGAACTCGAGCATCAAGACGCACTTCCAGTTCATCCCGGACTCGAGCGTGCAGTACGCGAAGCAATGGGGGATGAACACGGAGATAAACGACCTGCGGAAGGTGGTGCTGCGCGCCGAGCGGCTCCATGGGCACGTGGTGGTCGGCGGTCACTCGCTCGGCGGGTCGATCGTGACGGCGTACGCCACCTGGAACTTCGGCGGCAAGCCGGGTGCGAAGGGACTGTCCGGCCTCGTGTACATCGACGGCGGCTCGGGCACGCCGGTCAGCGCCGCCCAGGCGCAGCAGTCGCTGCAGAGCCTTCAGACCGGGTCGTCGCCGTGGCTCGTGTTCGGCGGCATCGGCGCCCCGTTCGCCGGGCTCTTCCAGGCCACCGGCTCAACCGGCGCGCTGATCGACCCGAACGGGCCGTCGCTCGGGCAGGCGTTCCCGCTGCTGCCCTCCAACCTCAAGCCGCCCGTGCCGGTCACCAACCTCGCGCAGTTCGGCTACGCGCTCGACGTGAAGACCTCGCCCTCGAGCCTGATCGCCGCGCAGGCCCATCTCGGGCAGCTCGCCTCGAGCGGCAACCCGCGGGGATGGAACGGAAAGGGCGCGCTCACGCCGATCAAGCGCTTTGCCGAGATGTTCTCCGGCACGGGGCTGAAGGGCCTCGACGGCACAGCCTGGTACCACCCGATGCGCCTCACGATCGACGCGGGCGCGGTGGGCAACGGCAACGCCAACCCGGCGCAGAAGATCCTCAACGTTCACTCCACGATGGGCCACAGGCTGCCGCGCAACCTGCGCATCTACGCGTTCGGCGCGGCGCTGGGCGGGCCGCGCGTGCCGGCGGGCGCTCTGCAACTCGCGAAGCAGTCACACATTCCGCGGCGCAACCTCGTGCTCGTGAACAAGCAGTCGACGTATGCCCACAACGATCCGGCAGGCGCGAGTCCCAAGCGGAACGTCTTCTTGAAGAAGCTGATTCCGTTCTTGCGCGGGATCCGTTAGGACGCGGCCGGCTCGTAGATCGTGATCAGCGTCTCGCCGGCGGGCTGTGCTCGCGTGAGGCGCAGAGGCTGCGATTCGGCGGTGCCGTCAAACAGCTTCTTGCCGCTGCCGAGGATGATCGGGAAGATCATCAGGCGGTACTCGTC